>CADABA010000041.1 GCA_902785985.1 uncultured Lachnospiraceae bacterium | reverse complement strand
TGGATTGTTATCCGCATGTTTTTAATGGATCCACAGAAAATCGCCTGTTCTTATAACCATCCGCGGAAACTGTGCGGATAACAAAAGCCTGCGGATAAACCTTCTTTTCCGATTAGTCGGAAAAGAAGGAGACGGATATCTGTTGTTGACAAAGCGGTTGAGCGGAGAAAATCGCTTCCAATGGCCGCGTAATGAAGACGACTTGAAAAAGATCACGATGGAACAATACAGGAACCTGATGGAGGGGTTTGCTGTCGAAGGCAGTATAAGGGAAGTATAAAAAACTTCACTTTTCTTGAAAAAGTACTTGCAAAAAGAGCCATCCTCCTGTATAATAGGTATATACCTATTATACAGGAGGACTCTGCCATGAGGACAAAAGAAGAGCAAACAGCGGCAAGGACACAGGCGCAGGCCAAGTACGACAAAGGTCATACAACAGGCGTCTATATGAAACTGAATACAGGGACCGATCAGGACATACTGGCCTGGTTGGACAAGCAGGGATCTAAGCAGGGCGCTATCAAGCAGCTGATCCGGGAAGAGATCCGGCGGACAGCCCAATAACACGCACTCCGTCATTCGAAAGAGAACACTCGCACCGGAGGACCTTACATGCAGGCACTGCTTGACAGCTTTATCCAGGAGATCAATAAGATCGACGACGCAGGAGAACTGCGCCGTCTCCTTATTGCGCTGAAGAAAGAACAGATAGAGCTTGTAGACAGGGAATCTGAGCGGCTCCGCGCACAGGCAGAGACGGCCCTGCTCTATCAGCAGCTCCTGGACGAGGCAAAAGGGCTCCGCCGTGAAAATGAGGAGATGAAGAAAAAACTGGAAAAACTCGAGTCCAGGGACAAGCTGGACACGAACCGGCTTTTCGGCCGCAAGACAGAAAAAATGAATGACCTCCTGAACACGGCATCCGAGAATGGCGGTACTGCTGATCCTCTTTCAGAAGATGCCCCTGAAGAACAGGAAGAAGATGATCCGGTATCCACAGGAAAGAAGCATCGGAACACTCCAGGAAAACGGTCTGCCGGCAAAAGGGATGAGGACCTCAGCAAGCTTCCCCGGCAAACTGAGTACGATTTCGATCCGGAAAATCTGGACAAGATGTATGGGAAGGGGAACTGGCGTGTCGTCAGCTGGCATGGATCCACGAAAAAAGAGGTGATCCCCGCGATCATTTATGCGAAGACGACATACACGCCCATCCTCTCTGTGGGCCTTGAGCACACAATGGTAAGTGTCCCGCCGAGCAGCATGCTCCTTCCGGGGTCTGACGCTACTGCTTCTCTCGTGGCCTGGATCATGAATAATAAGTTCGTCCTTAGCCTCCCCCTCTACAGGCAGGAGGCTGAATTCGTGCGCAGGGGAACGTCTATTTCCCGTCAGACCATGTCCAACTGGATCATACGCTTTTCCAGGGATCAGTTCTGCCAGGTGGCCGGGCATATGGCCGAACTGTTGAAAGCGAGCGGGTGCACACAATGTGACGAAACGACCCTGCTGGTCATCCGTGACGGCAGAAAAGCCGGAAGGAAAAGTTTTATGTGGCTGCACGTCACGAGCGAGCTGAGCGAAGGGCACCCGATTGCAGTGTTCACATATGAGCCGGACCGGTCCACACGGCACCTTCGGGACTTCTATGATGACTATGTCGGAAAGATCATTTGTGACGCGTACTGTGCATATCAGACCTTTGAGTCGGAAAATGAAGAAACAGTCATCATATGTGGCTGCTGGATGCACAGCAGGCGCAGGTGGGCGGAAGCCCTTCGCATAAAGGACGTGAAAGGGCTCAGCAACCAGGAGATCGACGAACTTCCGGAAGCAAAGGCATTGAAGCTGATTGTGGATATCTACCGTGAAGAGAATAAACTGAAGGGGCTGAGTGCGTCAGAGCGCCTGCGGGGACGGCAGACTGCAGTAAAAGAAAAGGTCGATGCTTACTTTTCATTCCTGGAGTCCATCCAGCTCGATGACCCGTCCATATCAGAAAAAATGAAGGATGCAGTGAGATACTCCCTGAACCAGAAGAAATATCTTTGCCGCTTCCTTAAAAAGGGAGATGTCCCCATAGATAACGGCTATTGCGAGCGGCTTGCGAAAGCCTTTGCAATAGGGAGGGGCAACTGGATGTTCTGCACTTCTCCCAAAGGAGCTGAGGCATCCGCCATCATGTACACACTTGTGGAAACAGCAAAATCGAATGGTGCGGATGTATATTTCTACCTTAAATATCTGTTGGAGAAAGCCCCATCTACACCGGATCTGAAAGTGGGCAAGAAATATCTGGATGGACTGATGCCCTGGTCGGAAGAATACAAGTCGTATGAGATCCGTCAGAAAAAGGAGCTGATGGAAACAGCACTGCCGCCTTCGGATAAGGAACCTACAGGACGAAAACTTATGAAGTATACTGCATGAATCCGATTAATTGGAGCAAGTCAAAAAAATCTAAAAAACCTAATGTCAGTGAGTGGTTTTCCAGATTTTTTAGAGTTTTCTTCCGTGAACCTGACAAATATAGCCGGAATTGTCCACTGCTGTGGAAAAATCCCGGCTGATAGGAAATCTTTTGAGATAATCAAGACACTTGCTATTAGACGTTTACTTTAAATCTGTATGAATATTTCTTTCTTTCACAAGTGATGACCCATTTGTGATTTCAGACCAATCCTGGTATCCACCATGCCTGTTCCAAAAAACAGGTTGTTCCTGCATACCAGCCGACTGCGGAATGAGCTCCTGCCTTAACAAAAGAATCCGCTCCCCCCTCACCGGATTTCACCATAGAAACATAGTCTATAATACCACCAACAATCGGAAGCCCAACTTTCCCCGTAACCCCCATAACAGAGTCAATCTTTAAAAAAGTAGAAGCCTTCTTCACGATCCCCTTCTTAAACATTTGTACCAGGAGTGGCCAGGATCCTTGTTCCACTATAGTTTGAATCGAATCCTGTCTTAAATTTCCAAAAAAATCACGCCATGAAGCATATGACTTATTCTGATTCCTGTTGACCTTTACAGCCGTATTTTGAGTAGCTTCAAATGTTCCGTAGGTGCTTCCCGGTTTCGACTGCCCCGAAAGATCTTGTTTAACTTTTGAAAGATCCATTCCCTTTTCAGCATTAGTATAAAGCTCACTGATAGTTCCGAGACTTTCACCATACAAATAGATCCTTCTTTGAAGCGCACTGACATTTCTGCAAACCGAATTTAATTGTGGCTGCATATTTACACTTTCGGTATAGCCGTTCAGGTTCATGTAGGATAGTTCAGACAGCACATTTCCAACGCTGTTCGAAACACCCACAAGATCCGATGAAAGTACTTTTATCCTGTCACTGTCCACCTTAAATTCTGACATGAATTAACCTCCGTGGTCTTCACGTATCCTGAGAAAACGCATCTCCGGTGTACGATTCACTTCATTGTTTTGAACTTCTTAAATCTAAACCGGATCATAGAATTCTTTGGTTCTTCTGCAGAGTCCGGCATAAATCAAATCGTATAAAATATACTCTCCACCAGAAGGACTGTAGCTTGTGTTACCCATGCCCCGGTTTAAATTATCCAGATACAAAAATACAAACAGCTCTTTAGGTGTCAGGCTGTTTTTTTCAACGCTCCGGACCATATCGCTCATCCTGAGAGGTTCATGTACTGACGAATAAAAAGTACTGCTTTTAAGGAGACGTTTTGCTGTTCCTGACAAGCGAAATCTTTTAACATCCATGGTCTTTGCTGTTTCCCACAGAGCTAAACGCAGTTGTTCTTTGGTTTGGGAATCGTAATGTTCCAGCTCCTCAATAATATTCGAGATACGAACACTTACCCACCCCGGACTGTCAGGAATTTCATCAGTTTGAAATGTATTGAAAAAGGCTCACACACATTCGACTAAGTTTGTAGTACGTTCCATAAATGAAGAGTTACAGAACAATATCTCATCTTTTGTAAGCTCAGCCTCACTCTCACTTGCCATCATGAGGAGCGATGCGAAAATTATGTTCATCGGGTTCGTCACACCGCATGTAAATGCGCATCTGATAGCCCGCTCATATTCCGACTGTATGCCTTCTTTTTCGTTTTCAAAACTGAGATAGAGCTCATCAATAGCGTCCTCTGTCAGATAATACGCATCCATGTAAGAACTTCTTGTACCCCAGACGTTTTTGTGTTTTATAAATGCATAAACATCTTTATTTGCAGCTGCTATACCAAATCTGAGAATGCAGAACAATAACATAAATATAACGAAACCCAGACCCCAAAAAACATATCTCTTCCATTTTATGAAATAGTATGACAGATCGGTTACATGGCTGCCGTCATTTTTGTAAACATCTACAGTCACCGGAAAGCTTCCCTTTTTTGATACAGCGCTGATCCTGACAGCGTTGTCTGATATTTCCTTTTTTCCCTTAGTATCCACCCTTGCAGCACTTGTACCTTCCGGGAGATATATAATGATATCCATGCTGCCAACTCTGTCCGGGAACTCGCTTCCAAGAAAGTCAAAAGAGAACTGAGAAATGTATCCTTTTATTTCTTTATATACCCCGGTTAACCGGTATGTAATTTTACAAGGTTCTTTCTGTTCCTGTGAATGATAATACATTGTGATAATATAATAATCACTGAACCTTCTCACCCAATAATTATCAGACGCGTTCAACACCTTCAGATGACGAAAACGTTCACCTTCAGGATTATCTATTCTTCTTTCAAAGGAACCGTAAGGTCTCATCCAGGTCTCTGTTATTTCAGCAGTTCCGTCATCATTAAGTCGGACTTCGAACATTGCTGAGTCGATCTCGTTATCAATTCCCTTTCCATATAATGCTATATATAGAAACACAGATAACAGTATTATAATGAATATAATGAGACCTCTGATTTCTATGCTAAGTTCTTCTCTGCCCAAAATCTGCTCCTTCTAAGCAATATCCGGAATACTCATACTTTATTAAAATGCACAGAGTCATTCAATGGTGATTTTCTATGCGCTTTATCTGTGGATTCAATGGCGTTGAGTCGTGTCCATATAAACTATACTGCTTATATCCTTCTGCCAGTAAATCATTGAACACGGTATTTGTATGTTCCCGATTATCATACCAATATGCCATAAAATCATCAGCGCTTCCCAATACTACCGAAAATACTGTATATTGTGTTTTCACCTCATTCATTACATTTGTATGCAGTGCCAACCGTGCAGGTGACTTGCCCAGATATTCGGCAGGAACCAGCAGATATAACCAACTCTCCTCATATTTATTAAAGAATGCATAATGCCAGTCAAATATTATTTTATCCTGCTCACTGAGCCCGGCATATTCATGTTCTGATCGATATTCCGCATATCTTCTGAGAATTGTATTTATCACCTGGCATACATACTCTTTGTCAAGCCTTCTTAATACAAGTTTCGGGTTCTTGTATCCCAACTTTTCCCATTCATCACGAAACAGTTTTATTTCACCGGGTCCATACTGTAATTTACCATATTCGTTCTTAAAAAATTCTATTTCTTTTAAATTTGCCAACTCCGGAACATCTCCTCTGCTTTCTATCGGCCTCTCTATATCTGAGGCAGTATAGATTCCATATAATTCTTACATCTGATCCCGTCGACATCATTTTTGTGCTACAAGGCATTTTCTTCCCTCAGTATAGCGAAGACCCTTATACATTTTCCGCTTTGAACGCTTCAGGAACATTTCATAAAGCTTCAAATATCCCTGATTCTGCAAGACTCTTTATCCATGCATCTGCAATCGTCTTGTGCCCTTCTGCTGTTGGATGTGAACCATCAAGAGTCTCATATCTGTCTTCATATGTACTGACATCTGCCAAAAACACTTTTTCCTTCTTCGCAATCTTACGAATTGCGTTGTTATACTTTTCAAATGGTATCCCTGCATATTTTTCAGGGAATTCCCAATTCGGATCATATCTCAACTTACTACGGAGAAGAGTTCCACAGATAACTATCGCTTTCGGATATAGTTTCTTTATCCGGTCAATCATTAACTTGTAAGCTTCTTCAAAATAAGATAAATCTGCTTTCCGAAATAAACCTGATTTCTGTCTGCTGATTTTTATGCCGTTTCCAAAATCATTAAAACCAATATATAGCAAAATGATATCCGGGACGTATTCTGCTGTCGCCAGATTTGATATCCGTTCAATACTTGATCCTGCAGGAAAAGAGTTCCCTGTGACTTTACTTCCCGAATATGAATTGTTTACACAAAGATATGCATGCAATGCCTGATTTACCTTCGCCCACCATGTATCATACACACTGGTCATTCCATTCAAAGCTTGCTTTTCTTTGTCGTAGAAAACTGCATAGTCAGGAGGATTATAGTGCTCATAAGTACTTATGGAATCACCGATAATTGACACAAGGATCATAGCGCTATTATCCATTCTGATTCTCTCCCTTTGAAACGAGTTGATAATCGTTTCTTCAAGCTTCTGCGCTATTAAAATTTTATCATAATAATAAGGGAGCCTACCACCTGAAGTGATCTGCTGCGCTGTACAGATGGAAGTGTCCTGCTAACATCTATATAATTCACATTCCGCGCCGCAGGATTTCAGATGTAAAGAAAATGTACGTAATTGTTAATCAAACTCCCGGTATATATGCTTGAATTTGCCGCTTGTCTGATCAGCTTGCGGCGGAATGTCGGACAGCAAAATTTCAACGCTGGTCAGCCCTTTGTTTTCGAAGAAAGCATGCAGCTCGCGCTTTGCGTCTTCAAATGCTCGTTCTCTGTTCTCGGCAATCATTCGCAGTTCAAGCTTGCTGACCGATCTCTGGACAAGCTGGAATCTTCGGATCGACTTCACCTCTTCCAGAATCTTATACAGGGACATCGGTGCGATCCGGATACCGTTTTCAAAGGTCAGAATGTCGTCTGTACGGCCTTCGATTTCGAGCCAATGCGTGGTCTTGCCGCAACGGCACGGCTTGTTATGTACGATGACACGGTCTGTCAGTTCATAGCGAATAAAAGGCTGGATGTAGTTAGCCAGATTGGTAATCAGGACTTTTTCTGAGCGCACACCATAATCGACCGGCTGGTTGTCTTTGTCTACGGGTTCAACGATGACCCAGACGAGCTGATTATGGTCAGCCGGCAATTTCTCATCTGTTCCTGTAGTCTGCAGCAACATCGTGATATGAACGCTTCCCGACGGAATACTTTACACAAGCCGCACATATCACAGTCTGCTATACAGGGATACTTTGCTTTGATATATGCTCTGCGCTCCTCAACGGTCGATTCTGAAATTCCAGGTGCTTTGCTCACTGCAGTTCCTTTCCGGGCATCACCCGCGAACGAACGGTGCCCTGTATTCCTCCGTGATCTCACGGATTTCTTTTTATGCCATCGATAAACGGTCGGTAAATGCTTTCGATCCTGCCAAAACATCTCCCGATCTGTATCTCCATACTATCATACTACATTCCCGTAAGCCATAAAAAGAAGCCCACCACCCGAAGGTGGTTCCAGTTAGGGATTTAGGAAACAATCTAATTTGAGCCAGCATTCTTCGGGCGGGAACAACGGAAAACGGCTTCATGGGAGCAGAAACGCTCTTGTGAAGCCGCTTTCTTTATGTACAAATCCTACGCTGAATGTTTGTGCATATTATTCTCAGAATCAACTTGCTATCCTGCTGCCGTAGAGTGATTAATACAGTACCCCAAGGGGGAATCACATTTTACGGAGGTACATACTATGACAACAAAAATGAACCTGAACGGAACCACACGCAAGGCGCTCGTAACCGCTATCGCAGAAATCACTGGCGAGCAGCCCATCTACCGCAAGGTACCCACTTGCAACTACGACATTGGCGACATCACCGTCACCAAGGACGGCAGCATTATCTGCCCAGACGATTCCAGCATCCTCGCCTCACTTGAGGAGGCGGGCTTTACTGCGAAGAGCGATGACGCCGCCGATCAGAACGAGGCTACCGGGCTGACGGTCAGCCTGCCGAAGGACGGCTTCACTGATAGCGCCATAGACAATCTGGGTAAGCTGGTCGATGCCAAGGCTGCCCTGATGCGGAAAGCCCTCGGAGCCGACAGACTGGACATCGAGGTCACCGAGGACAAAGTATCCTTCCCCTGGTGGGACACCCTGCCTGAAGCGGAGGATACGCAGGCTTACATAAGCTTCATCACAGCCCTCTGCGGTATGGCGAAGGACGCCAAGCGGGTTCTTGCCAAGGAGACGGAAGTCGAGAGCGAGAAATACGCATTTCGATGCTTCCTCCTGCGGCTCGGCTACGTCGGAAATGACAGGAAGGCTGCGCGGAAGATTCTGCTCCGCAATCTTTCCGGCCACTCCGCTTTTCGCAACAAAGCCGAGGAAAAAAAGTTCAGGGCTAACCAGAAAGCCAAGCGAGATGCCGCCAAAGCCGCTGCAGAAAAGCAGGAGGAGGCGCAGGAGAATGACTAACACCGTTCGAGAACAGATCCTCTCCATCCGGGATACCGGCAAAACAAATATGTTCGATATACCGATGGTGCAGCGCCTTGCCTATGACTATGGCTACTACGAGCTAGTCTGCTGGCTTGAGGAGCACCAGAAGGAATATATACACTTCATCCTGACTGGGGAAGCATAAGACACATGACTGGGGAGCCGCATGGCTCCCTGTATTCGTTAGTGATATACACCTATCAGGCTCCGAATTATTTGTCACATATTTTCTGAAAAACGAGTTGCTATTCATGCCCTGTAGAGTGATATATGTACCTAACAAAACGAACGGAGGGCAAGGACATGACAGAACTTCAGAACTTCATCAACGGATACGGATTTGGAATCAGTGTACAGAAACTGGCCGAGAAAGCCTACCGCCACATGGAAAGCAAAGGCCACAATGTTTGCATGGTAAACGAGCGCTATCTGGAGGTCGACGGAACCACATACCTTTTCAGCAAGAGCCGCAAGCATGGACGCTGGATTGCAAAAGCATTTTAAGGGGGACGAGAAGGCTATGAAAAAAGCGAAAGAATACAGATTACCATTCACCACCACGCCTGAGGATTTGAGCTGCAGATGGAACACTGTCCTGAACTATGGAGACAAGATTCTCCTTGCCGGATATTATTACAGCGGCAGGAACGCAGATAACTACTACGGCGCGATTTAC
This sequence comes from uncultured Lachnospiraceae bacterium, assembly GCA_902785985.1. Taxonomy (GTDB): domain Bacteria; phylum Bacillota; class Clostridia; order Lachnospirales; family Lachnospiraceae; genus Chordicoccus. The sequence continues at coordinate 11,573 of CADABA010000041.1, read as the reverse complement.
GAATACACCACTGACGACCACTCCTGCGAAGGTGAGATCAGACTGGCAGCGATCAGCGACGAGATGTTCCCGGACAACGGGCACGCAATTGCATGGGCGATGGCACGATAAGCTGCCGCCCACATGTCATCAAAAAGACACGAAATTATCGGATTTCACAAAGATTTCCAATAGTTTCGTGTCCTTTTTCATTCGCTGATTCTACTGTTACAGGTATGAATCGTTCTTATTTTTAGCGGAAAAACGATTATCTTTGAAAGATAAGACCCCCACCCTATCAATTTTGCGAATTTTAACGCAAGAGGGGGCGGCGGTCTGCAGGTGCATACACACAGAGATTTTACCCCGCCCCCCAGGGAGTGAAAAAACTATTACTCCTTATTTATGTAGATCCTTTAAGGCATCTCTAAGATGGATCGTCTCCGTTAATGCTCCGACCATATTTTCTATGTGCGTAAAGGAATCTATGGAGAGGCTTTGTCCCCTATGTTCCTTAAACCATTTATCCAATACTTGGTGACCACCAATTTGGTATTTCCATACTGCTTCAGGGATGCCAACGATCTTTGTGTTGCGGTTAAGTTGGAGAGTACCGTTCTTGTATTTTATCGCACCAATCTCCATATCATCTGGCATAGTAGGTTCAAGAACAACTTCTACCGGAACCTTAATATCCATCAGATGTACCTTTCTTAGACGTTCTCCGATAGCAACATACTGATTGAACATTTCTTCGCTCACATAGAAAGCACTGCTATCGTCCTTTGTGTTGGAATCATTGATAATTGGTACGCGCGGGAAGCCCCTGCACAAGTATTGCTCGTACTTTTCACAATAAACCGGATCGTGCAGAATGCCATACACGTAATTGAAAACATCAATCGGAGACGGCTTTGCGGAGAGATTTTGTGTAAGTGCAAGATAAACATCGCTGTTTATGTTGGCACTCCAACTTTCATCTACCAGTTCATTCTCAGAATAAAGGTAAAGCGGAGCAATATACGTAATCTCACACATGGCTGAGAACAGTCGGTGGGCAATTATCGTTTTAGATACAAATGGAGAAAAGAACGTCCTTGATGTCTTGCAGAAAACAAGCCCAATGTTCTGACCAATAGGAGAAGTCGGCTCGGCAAGTAAATGCCCAATGGTACCTTTTTCACGAGGCCAAAGTACCCACCCACAAGAATTGCCGGAATAATATGTCCAGCGATTGTCAAACGGTCGAAATGATATAGGGGTCACCACTCCATCTGATAGAACATCATTTCTTATTTTCTCGGCTGTTTGCCCACGGCTGAACTTCCCCCACAAGTCCATGATATCTTTATCATCTACTGCATTCCTCACAATATCCATTCTACGAGACAATTCTGTTTTTGTTGGAGCAATAGCAACTTCATCTCTTCCAGATACAATGCCGGTAACATAAATAGGAAATAGATCAGCGATGCTTATGCCTTTATCATATGCTGTTTTATCATCACTGCCAAAGGGAATGAAATAAGCCATCTTTTGATCCATCTTGAGTTCAGTGAATGATAAATCGCCCTTTTCCAAAATCTCCAGCTTGGCATCTCGGGTACCCCAGACATCTGCATAATACACTTTTGCCCAGTTAGTCAGCCTCGTTTTCTTGACACCGATAAACAGGGAAACGCCCTGCATGATGTCGAAAATATTTTCATCTTTTCCGCCGTCAGGAGTGGTTTCTTTCTTGTTGGCGCTGCCGTGAAGATTGACTATCCAGATCTTATCAAAGGATCTGAGCAGGCTGCCACGCATTCCCCTAAAAGTGGGGTTATCCAGATATCCATTGTTTGAAACATAGGCAAGAACACCCTCGTTATTCTTGTCAATGATCTGCTCGGCAAAGCGGAAGAATTTTACATAGTCATCATTGAGCCAGTGCTTTCGTTCGCCAAAATCTGTAACACCATCGGTTTCTGTTTTATATGCAGAAATATCATATGGGTTGGTAGATGCGGCAAGGTAAGGGGGATTGCCGATCACAACCTTTATCGGCCTTCTTGCCTTCCACGTATCTGCATGATACGCTTCATCTGTAATAGCAGCAGAAAAATCGAAGAGCGTCAATTGTTCCCCACGCTCAAGGCTTGATACGGGTGGTGCCAGCGTATTAGTCAAGAAAATATTAGTAGGAAGCTGTATCTCTGATTTGTGTCCGAGAGTTGAATCGATTGTGCGCCGAATTTTCAAATGCGCAACAACTTAACTGGTCATCATGATCTCGAAACCGATCAACCGGGAAAGGATGCCGTTCTCCTCTTGAATGTATTTCTCGTAAAATGCTGTCTTTGCGCCGGAAAAATAAGTATCTTTTATGTATCGTATAATCTCAGCACCAAATGAGCCTGTTCCGCATGCTGGGTCAAGAATAGCTATGCGCGGGACAGATATAGTCTTCTCCTCGGACCATTTATTTCTGGATACTTTATATGACGCACAGGGAACTTTTGTTGTAATCTGTTCATTGTTGGAAAGACCACCATCGATATTGAGCTCGTTAATCAGAAGTTTGTCGACAGACTGCACCAGATATCGAACAGCCTGAACGGGTGTATAAAACACACCGAGAGCCTTTCTCAGATCAGGATCATAGAACGACAGAAATTCCTCATAGAAATGAACTATTGTGTCTTTCGTTTCATCTTGCCCCAGAAGTGAAGGTATATCGCAAATTCTATATAATACGCACAGCTTATCAATGACACCCTCTAATGTGGGATGCTTCTTTCCAGTTCCTGCAATATGCATAAAAAACTGCTTCAGCAACTCAGACTCATCCTGAAGATTGCCAATAGCCTCATATTTATCGAAGGTATCCGGTGTTTTATCGTTATACCTTGCAATAAATAGTCCATACACGATTGTTTGCGCATACATATCAGCAAACTCTTTTGTTCCCATAGATGGACGCAAATCAGATCGTATTCTACTGTACAAACCATAGAGTTCTGGGAACATCGGTAATCGTTTCTGATAGTCATTGACCAACGGCCTACCGTTTCCATCATCGCGAAGAATCCCTGTCACAATACTTCTAATCGTCCGAGCATGCATTGCCATGTACTCCGCAAGCTTACTTGATGACTTAATCTGGGCAGGGTCTTTTAGAAGAAAATCAGACAAGAGACTGAAGAATAATTCAATGTAATCATTCTTTAATTGAAGTTTGCCATTGACTACTTCAATCAACCGTATACCCGTATACATCTGGGTATCGCCAGCACGCCAAAACCGCCATTCTAAATTATCAGTAAGGATCGCATTCCCATAGCGATTCGCCTCAACGACAATCTGGGACAGTGCACGTTTATCGATTCCTCCTACCTTTTTTACTTCGATACCAGCAAAAGGCTCTATTTCTGTTACCTCTTCTTCCGTGTGCCAAAGTTTAATATCAATATTCTCACCACTTTGGCCTTTCCGTTCACCGGATAAATCGCGCGCAGCACAGCCGACCTCGGTAAACAAAGTCATGATGGGAGCGTTATAAGAAGATTCAACATTTCCCAAACGGTAGGCGTCACAAACTGCGTTAAAGTACTTCTTTATAATTTCCGACTGCTCGATCGGTGATAGGTTCGACATTTATACGTTCCTCCATATCTTAATTTGGGATGTAATCATTCCGCTATTGGCCTTGACCGTACAGAAACGGATATGCTCATGCTGTGGTTCAGCGTTCCCTGCTCCTGCGCCCGATTAAATTCTTTCCTGAGAACGGCGTCTACGGCTGCTTTGCCGTAATCGTCAAGAAGCGTATATTTCCTTAGCATATCCTCATACTGCTCCTCGACCTGCCAATCGCCAAGCTGCTGTACTTCTTCATTGATCAGAGAAAAACTCCTGTCGTCATCGGAAGCGCCAAGAATATAATCCATGCTACGGTCAAAACAACTGCACAGCTTATCGAACATCTCAAACTGCGGCTTACGCTTTCCGGTTTCCCACATGGCAACAGTGCCACCAGAAACACCTAATTCCTTCGCCAGCATGACCTGCGACAGTCCTTTTTCTTTCCTAAGCTGTTTCAGTCTTTCAGGGAAGTCCATTCTAACGCTCCTTGGGCAAACGATATGGCCGTGTCGAAGGTCCGGATATAGAGATCCAGGTTGAATGCCTGCTTCCAGTCGTCCGGGAGATCCATCAGGCAGACGGCCCGTTCGGCCACGCCCTCCTTCATGAGTGCCGCCGCCCGTTCAAAGATCCACGGCTTTAAGTGGATGTCCGGAATCACAAGTACACGCATGTTCGTCCCCGCTTCCTTCCCTGCCTGCGCAGGTGATGTCCTGATGCGATTATATCAGATCGGATGAGGTGTGTCACGGAACCTGCGGTTTTCCATATGCCGGATGAACGATTCGCCGGGCGAATGGAAAGCGGGAGACCGCAACAGGAATGCGGCTCCCGCTTTTGATGTGATCCCCGTTTTAATACCAGGATGTCCCGTTCGAGTTGACTCCGGGACGCGTCAGATGGATGACATAGGCGTCAGGTTCGTCAATGGAATAGATCCCGGTGTGCAGATCACTGGAAGAGGCATGAGAATAGCCGTACTTTTCGGCGATCGCGGCGGCAAAGAGATCCGTGGTCGTTTTCTGCATGGAGGGAACCATCCGGCGCGGAACCTCCTGCAGGGAGCCGTTGACCGGGCCGAAATAGACCTGCGGGAGGATGTTGATAAAAATCTCAGTCGGGGGTCCGCCGCAGGTGCTGACCATGTAGTCCCAGATTGCGGAGACCGTGGGACTGTTTTGCATCCGCGCAATGGTCTCCTTTGATTTTTTAATGTCTTTCTTTGTCATCCAGACTGTCAAGATGACGATTGGAATGAGGATGATAAGAAAAATCAGCAAAAATGACAACATAGGATCGATCCTTTCTTTTACTGTCTGGTGTTTCGGATATTCCGTAAGTCCGGAACAAAAAGTCCAAGGAGACGGCGCGTCAGGGACGAGGCACGCCTCCGGCGGCCTGCTCCTGTCATATAACAAATTAATACATAATACATTATAATCATGTTTTACCCGAGGCACAAGGCATTTGGCGCACTATTCATAAAGAGATTGCAAATATTTTTATCATATTCTAACATAATGTGAGTTTTAGCATTGACATCGCTAACTTAAAGTGATAATATGTATTCGCAAGGGTATCTACATCCCTTGCCAGCCTATTCTGGCATCTGCGTCAATCAAAGCCAAATAATGAAAAATATGCCAATCACCGGCAATCTGAGTCAATCAGAGAGCCGGTGATTTTTTGTTGCCCTCACGGGCGATTTTACAGAAAGGAAGGTCTGGATATGGAAAAAGAAACAATGAGCGTTCAGGAGCTCTCTACCCGGATGGGCATCAGCTTGCCAAAAGCATATGCGCTGACGAAGGAGCCGGATTTCCCTGTTGTACACATCGGGACAAGGATCCTGATCCCGGTAGACGCTTTCAAAGAATGGCTCGTCATCCACTCACAGAAGGAGCAGCTGTAATGGAGATGAATATTGAGGGCTTTATCAGCGCTCTCTATGAGAAAACAAACAGCGGCATATTGAGCGTTTCCTATGTAAAGCCTGGCAATGCACCAATCACTAAGTGGTTTACTAATGGTCAGCGTGACAACATAGCGGCCTTCGTAAGGAAATGCGGAAAACGGTATAACACCTACATCAATATCAATCCCCGTCAAAATGCTCTTGATGAATATCACCGAGGAGAAAGCACAGATGTCTCTGAAGTGGTTGAGCTGTATACGGATTATGACATAAAAGGTGAGGCACATACAGAAAAGCGCTTGCCGGAAACCGCAGAGGAACTACAAGCCTTTATCCATCAGCTTCCCATGAAGCCATCCATAATCGTAACATCCGGCAACGGCATGCATTGCTATTGGCTTTTCTCTGAGCCTTTTCAGATAGCGAATGAGAAAGACCGTGATTACATCAGCGGGCTTCTTTCCGGATTTGAGCAGTATATCTGCGAACTGGCTTATTCGCTTCATAACTGGAACTTCGATCATGTTGCCGATCTTGCGCGTATGCTCCGGGCACCGGATACCACGAATTTCAAAACGCCAGAGAAACCGCAATGCAGGATCATAGAAACATCTGAAGTAAGGTATACCCCGTCCGACTTCGATATATACGCAAAGCACAACCTTTCAAAACCAAAGGACGTAGCAGCCGACGAAAACGATGACAAGGACAGCTTTTCTCTGATGGGCACCGGCAGCGGAAGGGAACTGATTAATAAATGTCCATTCCTACAGCATTGCCGTGATGATGCAGTGAACCTCTCCGAGCCGATGTGGTACGCAGCTATCACCAATCTGGCACTGACATCGGACGGCCACGAGGTTGTGCATGAGATCAGCCGTCCATATCCGAAGTACAGCTATCAGGAAACGGAGGCAAAGATCCGGCACGCCGCCCGGGAGGATAAACCAGTCACCTGCGACCACATCAAAAACAATTTTTGCTTCAACTGCGGAAGGGACTGTGGTGTGAAAGCGCCAATTGCACTCATCCGCACAGACAAGCGAGATGGGCAGCAGGAATGGGAAACACCGATTCCGTTTGACGAGTACAAACTACCGAAATTTCCCATCGACGCTCTGCCCTCGTCCATAGCCGACTATGCCGTTGCCCTTGCAGAACATACGCAGACACCCGTAGATATGGCGGGAACCTGCGGTCTTGCCGTAGCCGCGTTAGGAGCGCAGGGCAAGTACGAGGTTGAAGCAAAACCCGGCTGGGTCGAACCAATGAATCTCTTCCAATTATGTATCATGCTTCCCTCCGAGCGAAAGTCAGCCGTGGAGAACGGCATGCTGATGCCGGTGAACAGCTATGAGACAGAATACAATATCCAGCACGCTGCAGAGTTCGAGATGAGCCAGGTGCGGAAACGTATGCTGGAGCGTCAGCAAAAGGCTCTGGAGGAGCAGGTGTCCAAGGGCAAAGCGGAAATATCTGAACTGGAGCGGGTCGTCAAAGAATTGTCCGAGTTCCGGGAAAAGAAACCTCTGAAGCTGTACGCGGATGATATCACAACAGAAAAGCTGGTGTCGTTGATGGGCGAGAACGGAGGAAGGGCCGCTATCATCTCAACCGAAGGGGAATCTTCGATACGCTGGCGGGCATCTACACCAAGAATGTCAACATTGACGTTCTCCTCAAGGGCTTCTCCGGCGATCCAATCCGGGTAGACCGCATCGGTAGAGCTAGCGAGAGTATCATGGATCCGGCTCTCACCATGTTTTTGATGGTACAGCCCAGCGTCCTGTCCGGGCTGATGCAGAACAAGACGTTCCGGGGACGCGGCCTGACCGCCAGATTCCTGTATTCCATGCCCACATCCTTCGTGGGCAAGCGCAGGTACCGGACGAAGCCGATTCCCGATGAAGTCTACCGCAGGTATGAAGTGAGGATCAGAAACATGCTGCAGGAGGAGTACTCAGAGAAGCCGGAACGCATCACCCTTTCCGGGGAGGCTGACCGGATGATCGAGGCTTTCGCGGAAGAACTGGAACCCCGGCTCAAAGATGAATATGCGGACATTGCGGATTGGGCCGGGAAGCTGGTTGGTAACACTCACAGGATTGCCGGTCTCCTCTGCAGGGCATCCGTTGACCGCTATGAAGAATTTCTGGATGAACGGGAGCCTCTGGTCATCAGTGCAGAGAATATGGGCAATGCCATACGGCTGGCTCGGTATTTCCTCGAACACGCAAAGGCCGCGTATTCCCTCATGGGAGCAGACGATACCGCGAAGCAGTGCCAGTATGTGCTGGCCGCGATTAAGGACAACGGTCTGACGGAATTCAAGCGCCGTGACATTATGCGGCTCTGCCGCTCCTTCAAAAAGGCGGAGGAATTGCAGCCTGTACTCGACCATCTTATCGATTACGGTTACATTGCTCCAGATGGAAAAACGACGTGGAGCGGGAAGGGCAGACCGCCTGCTCAGATGTACCTGGTCAATCCCAAAATCTATGAAAACTGAGGAGAACCATGACTTTTGTCCTTTTTGGCACGCTGTCCCTTAATAAACACAAAACACCAATAAAAGAAGTAGAAGCCTTTTTCTTCTTTATATTCATTCTATTTTTTTAAGGACAGCGTGTATTAAAGGACAAAAATGGCTTTCATTTGGTGAACAGAGCAATCAGAGAAAGGAGGTGTCCACCATGAGGCTCAATATCTATTACGGAGCGGAACCGAGAATCATGAATGCCAACAAGCACGATTTCGACCGAGGGAACTACGAATGCGCCCTTGTGATGCGTGATCAGAAGAATAATCCGGTCATCGTGTCCCGGAGCAAAGATCCGGATTTACCGGTCTGGAAAGTAGAATGCGGCTTCTCCTGCTGCGTCTTTCTGAGCAGAGCTGAGGCCATGGCATTTTGTGAGAAACGCTATAGACGTATGAAGGGAGGTTCATCATGATTACCAGCATCCGTTACCACCCGCTGATCGAGCGGGATACTGACAAGCATGAGTATGCGCCGCTATTTGTCACCACTGACGAGGCAGCGGTACGCAAAGCGCACAGTTTCTATCTGGAAGAATTCGTGAATGGCTATTATCGGCTCTGCGCTGGGAAAGCTCGTATCCTTCCCGATAACGGCAAGATGGCGATTGCCTGTCCTGTCTGCGGCAATCGTCTGGAAAATATCACAGCAGGAAAACACTCACCCACACAGGCGCTGTATGTATGCCGCGCCTGCAATAAATGAAAGGAAGGTATTGATTATGTCTATTTACGCCATGCACAGATTAAACAAGGAAGGCACTGTGTTCAGCACCAGCACCACTTCTTACACGAAGGATTACGCAGAAAGAGCTCTGCCGTTGTATCTGGCCGATCAGCTCATCGAGGACGACAACGGAAGAATCAGACGGCGCTACCGTCTCCACTCTGATAAGCCGACAACCATCGATACAGCACTATCCTATGACATCAACTGCCCGCAATGCGGAAACCGGCTGCGTCAGATCGGCAGATGCCTGAACGCCCACGACCTGGGGCTCTACAGATGCCCCAACTGCGACAAGAACTAAGGAGGAAAACACCATGAAAGATTATATGAGCATCAGCACACCTGAATACGACCTGCATTTCTGGAATGCCCTGCGCGGCAGGAACCATAACCCTTCTTTCCTGAGTAAAGGCGAGACCACGGAGCCCGGGATACATCTTCTTCCCGCCTCCGATGGCGATAAGTTTCTCACCTACCTCAAGGCAGAGAGCCTTTTCCGCAGAATCGGAACCGTCATTACCGTCGGCATCGGTGACCACCATATTCTGGCAAAGGATTGCAAAGATATGGCGGGCTGGTACGACGAGGGAGAAAGTATCCCCGTGTATGAAGGAATCCGGGATTTCACCGTTCTCGGCATTGGAAGCCGTAAGCTGGCCAGCTTTATCAAGTTCGATGAGGAATTCGCTCGGGACGCGGTATTCGATTTCAATGACTATCTACTGCGCCGGTTTGCTCGCGTAATGGGAAGGACGGAGGAACAGGCATTTATCGCCGGAACATCTGCCACGCAGCCTCACGGTCTGCTGAAACCGGAAACGGGAGCGGAAATTGATGTAACCGCTGCGGCACTCACCTATGAAGATGTAGTAAGTCTGTTCTTCTCGCTCGATCCGGAATACCGGGAACGCGCCAAGTGGATCATGAACGACGAAACTGCCCTGCTCCTGCGCACTGTGAAGGATAATGATGGGAATTACCTCTGGAACCATTCCGACGCGACCATCCTTGGCAAGCCTGTGATGATCTCCAATTTCATGCCCTCCGCAGAGACAGGTTCCGTTCCTGTTCTCTTTGGCGACTACAGCTACTATTGGATTGTATGCCGCCGTCCCCTCGGCATCCGCGCACTGAGTGAGAAATTCGCACAGTTCGACCAGATCGGGTATCTCGGTACGGAATACCTGGACGGCAGGCTCGTCCGCCGTGAAGCGGTCAAGGGTATCATCATCACTGGGTAAATCCTCTCTGCGGTCAGCCGCCATGCTGACGGTTGACCGCTATTTCTCTTATGACAAAACAGGCCAATCCATGACAAACACCGGCAAAAAATGAACCGTTCATTATTTACAGGGAAGGAGTTTGTTATGGAGACACAGCCTGTTGTTGTTTTTGAGAAGACTATAGGTGGTACCACCTACATCGTAGAGTACGCAGTTAGCGACTGCGCAAAGGAAACCGCTTATGACAAGGTGAAAAAGCTGATTCTGAACGATACAGAAAGTTATCAGAATGTCAAGGCTTCGTAAGCTGAATTGACTTGACTTCCGAGCAGTATAGAGCGAACATAAACTACCGCCCGAAGACTGCCGGAAAGGAGGTTTTATGAACATGAAACAGTCTTCGGCTACAGCGAAGAAGAAAGATAAAGTCACAGCGCTCTACTGCCGCCTTTCGCGGGATGACGAGCTGCAGGGCGATTCCAACAGCATCAAGAACCAGAAAGCCATTCTGCAAAAGTATGCTGATGACAACGGTTTTAATAACACAGCATTTTTTGTGGATGACGGGTACAGCGGGACCAATTTCGACAGACCCGATTGGCAGCGCCTTATGGATCTGGTGGATGGCGGACAGGTTGGAACGATCATCGTCAAGGATATGAGCCGCCTCGGTCGTGATTACCTGAAGGTCGGCATGTATACTGAAATGGTTTTCCCCAATGCCGACGTGCGGTTCATCGCCATCAACAACGGCGTGGACAGCGCAAATCAAGCAGAGAATGACATGACGCCATTCATCAACATCTTCAATGAGTTTTACGCCAAGGATACCAGCCGAAAAATCCGAGCGGTGTTCAAAGCGAAGGGACAGGCTGGAAAACCGCTCAGCCCAAATCCTCCGTATGGATATATCAAAGACCCGGAGGACAGGCACCACTGGATCATTGACGAGGAAGCTGCTGAGCATGTACGTGAAATATTTCATCTAAGCATACAGGGCTATGGTATTTCCCAGATTGCCGGAGAAATGAGTAAACGCCACGTGCTCACACCAACGGGATACGCAAAGCATAAGGGAAGGAGCATTGCCGGCAGCCAGAGCACTGTAGATGACTACACCTGGTCAGACAGTACGATCTCGCATATGCTATCCCAAATGGAGTACCTTGGTCACACAGTCAATTTCAAAACTTACCGCAAATCCTATAAGCAGAAAAAGCGGCTGGATAATGATCCGACTAAGTGGCAAATCATCGAGAACACCCACGAAGCGATCATTGATCAGGAAACCTACGATATTGTTCAGCGCATCCGCGATGGGAGGCGCAGGTGGACACCAATAGGTGAGATGCCCATTTTATCCGGTATGCTGTTCTGCGCCGATTGCGGAGCCAAGCTGTATCAGGTACGGCTTCGTGGCTGGGGCCATGAAAAAGAGCATTTTGTGTGCGCCACTTACAAAAAAATAAATAGTACTTTCCCAACCAGTTAGACTATACGGGGTACAGTCAGCGGTTGTTGGTGAGTGCCGACCGGCAGAGCGTCAGCTCTGGCCGGTGGCGGT
>CADABA010000040.1 GCA_902785985.1 uncultured Lachnospiraceae bacterium | reverse complement strand
AGATATTGCCGATGGGCTTCCCCGTCTCTTTATATTCGATGACCCAGTTGAAATATCCGCCGTCCGCATACCTGGGGACCCATTCCTCAAGCAGATCTCTTGTGACCTTGAGGCTCGTGTGTGCCGGCCAGGTCAGATATTTCGTGACCTCCGGATCAGATGCCCATTTATAATACATATAAACGGCATCTTTTAAGGTGAATCTCCGCAGGATCAGCCTCTCCGTCTCTATTCTCTGTGTTCCGGCTTTATTCATCTTTGCCTCCTCCCAAAACGCAGTTTTTAATGTTCGACTTAATGCCCTCGGACACATATTTCACTTGCTGCACGTAAACGTGCAGCAAGTGAAATAGCGTACACTGTATGACTGTTTTGCAGCCACATGTGCCTTCAGGCATTCGTGAGCATAATATTTCTCCTCCATACAGTCCATATGCCGGTAAATCTTACGAACTATGCGTAATCCTTAATGAAATTCCCGAATGGCGAGCTGCGCATAATGCCCCAGCCTGTCCAGCCGGTGCGCGAATTCCTTCATGGAAAGCTCTCCGTCCTGATCCAGCCCGAGAATCATCCGTATGGAACCTGCAAATACGTAATCGAATACAAATTCCAGATTTTCTCTTTTACAGTTCGGATTGTCCCGTTCCCAGTCCTGTAAAACAGTGGATTTCACCAGCTTTTTCAGCCGTTCCTGAAAAACGGTATCATTTCCCTTTCCTATGATGAGGCGGTAGGTATCCTGGTTCTTTAACATATGAGAATACATGAGACTCATCGGATCCGTGTCATGTTCGGGAGAAAGATATCTCGTCAGAAAAGACATGTTCTCCTCGATAAAATCGTCTTCGATCTCCGTCAGAATATCCTGCGGCTCTGTATAGTGCAGGTAAAAGGTACCGCGGTTCAGGGAAGCGGCCTCACATAACTCTTTGATCGTGATCTTATTGATCGGCTTGGTCTCCATCAGGTTCAGCAGAGCCCGGTGGAACATTTCTTTCGTGTACTGTACACGCGTATCTATCTTTTTCACGCGAAAAGATCCCTCTCTTTTTTTCTCAAATTCGTCTGTTAATCAACAGAATCTGAGTATCTGTTCATAAAGTGTCAGTACAAAAAATACTGATTATTGTGTTTCATCCCTGACTAATTATAATGAAAAACAGACAACTAATCAACACCGCGTTCATTAAATTTAAAAAAGTTCACAAATCAATCGAAAGGATGGAACGGCATGGAAATAGCGAAAAAGCAGAACACGGATGGAAAGATCGGGGCAGGGAAATTTTTTGCGTGGCAGACCAGGGGGGCTTCGGCAGCAGTCAACTTTATTATCCTGAGCTTTGTGACTATCTACTGTACGGATGCACTGAAGATGAATCCTGCGGTCGTAGGAGGATTGCTGGCAGGAAGCAAGATCATTGACGCGATCACAGATCTCTTTGCGGGATATCTGGTAGACAAGACAAATACCCGCTGGGGAAAAGGAAGACCCTATGAGTGGTGTATCGTGATCGAATGGATCCTGACCATCCTGATGTACGCGATCCCCCCCGCAGCTTCCTCGGGCGTGAAGGCTGCCTGGCTGCTGGTAACTTATGTACTGATCAACAGTGTATGTACCACACTTCTGAGTGCAGCCCAGAACCCGTATATGATCCGCGCTTTTGAGACAAATGAGCAGAGAGTCAAGCTGGCCAGCCTCGGCGGTATTGTCATTATGGCTGCCTCCATGGCGGTCAATATCATTTTCCCGATTTTGATGGCAAAAATCGCAACTTCCCCGGCGGGCTGGACCATGACTATTGCCCTGATTGGTGTTCCAATGGCTTTTATCGGAATCCTTCGCTTCTTCTTTGTAAAAGAGACTGTTGAGGTAAAGGATGCCTCTGATCAGGAAGGTATCAAGCTCAAAGATGCGTTTTTGGTGCTTGCAAGAAATCCTTATGTCTGGATGGTGGGACTCATGTATTTCGGCTATATGCTGGTCACCGGTATGGGAATTAACACGTATTTCTTTACACACGTGATGGGAAATATTAAGCTTATGAGTACAGCATCCGCCATTTCGATCGTAGCTCTTCCTCTTCTGGCAGTATTTCCTGCACTGATGAAGAGAATGACCAAGAGCATGCTGGTGCAGGTCGGCTGTATTGCCTACATTATCGCAGGCTTGCTCTGGTTTTTCTGCTACTCGAGTTATCCCACGGTCCTGATCGGTTTTGTCTTTGTCGGTATTGCTTCGCTGCCGATCACCTATATGACAGATCTTATGATGCTCGACTGCGGAACCTACAATGCCCATGTCAGCGGCAAAAGGATGGACGGAACCATCGGAGCCATCAAGGGCTTTCTCGGTAAGGTCGGCGGCGCTTTCGGAATTGCACTGCTGGGTATCCTTCTGGATGTGGGTGGCTATGATGGTGCCCTTTCCGTGCAGCCGGATTCTGCGAAACTGATGATCCGGGTGCTGATGGGCGGTGTACCGGTAGTCATATTTGCAGCAATCGCAATCATGATGATGTTCTATAAGGTCGATCGCATGCTTCCGGAGCTTGAAAAGGAACAGGGGTTGAAGTGAATGAAAATGAATCAATATGAGACAGACCATGCAGACATCGTCCGCCGTCTTGCACCGGAATGTACGGTGCTGTTGAAAAAGGACGGGATGTTCCCGCTTTCATCAGCAGGAAAAATCGCCCTTTACGGTTCAGGAGCCCGCCGTACGATAAAAGGCGGTACCGGCTCCGGCGAAGTAAACTCACGGTATTTCATTACCGTTGAGAAAGGACTTAAGAAGGCGGGGTTTGAAATAACCACAAATCCATGGCTCGATACCTGGGACGAGATCGTACTGGCCGCACGAAAGTCTTTTGTCCGGGAGATCCGCAGCCGAGCTAAGAAAAAGCACGTTCCTGCCCCTCTGGAAGGCATGGGCGCAGTAATGCCGGAACCGGAGCTTGATTATATATATGACGGAGTGGGCGATACGGCAATATACGTATTGGCCCGCTTATCCGGTGAAGGTTCTGACCGGAACCCGGTAAAAGGGGATATTTTGCTCACGGATTCCGAAAGGCGGGACATTCTGCGGCTGAATGAACGTTACGAACGGTTCATGCTGGTGCTCAATGTTGGCGGTCCCGTGGATCTCGGCCCTGTTGCTGACGTAAAAAATATCCTGCTGCTTTCCCAGCTGGGCGCGGAGACGGGAACGGTCCTGGCGGATCTTCTGCTGGGCAGGAGTTACCCGTCCGGAAAGCTGACGACAACATGGACTGCATGGGAGGATTATCCCCGGATCGGTGAATTTGGCGAACAGGACGATACCCGGTACCGTGAGGGAATTTATGTAGGATATCGCTATTTTGACTCTGCAGGGAAAAAACCCCTGTATCCCTTCGGATTTGGCCTCGGATACACGGATTTTACGACCGAGATCCGGTCGGCAGACGAAAAGAGCGTTACTGCAGCCGTAAAAAATATCGGTCATCATCCGGGCCGGGAAACAGTCCAGCTCTATATATCGTGTCCGCAGGGAACACTCGGTCAGCCTCCCAGGAAGCTTGCAGCCTTTGCCAAAACAAAGGAGCTTGCGCCGGGAGAGGAACAGACACTCACCATTCCTTACGATCTGAGGGACGTGTCATCCTATGACGAAAAAGCCTCGGCTTATGTGCTGGAATCCGGAGATTACACGGTACTTGCGGGCGAAACTCCTGCCGTGACCCTCAGGCTGGATGAAACTGCGGTGTTGAAAAAAGTCCGCAGGTCTTTAGGGACCCCAGACTTTAAAGACTGGAATCCTGCATCCCCTTCAAGCGTCTCGGCTGCGGAAAAAATACTTTCGATCTCTGCAGGATCCTTCGAGACGGAATACGTCGATTATGACATTAAATCTGATATCGATTCGATCACAGATAAGATGACGGATGAGGAACTCGCCATTTTGAATGTCGGTTTCTTCGATCCGAAGGGCGGTATGGCCAGCATGATCGGAAGCGCAGGCACTGCCGTGGCCGGAGCGGCGGGCGAAACTGCGCATGTCCGCGGAATTCCGCTGCTTATTATGGCAGACGGCCCCGCGGGACTGCGTCTTTCCCGTGAATACTGGGAGGACGAGAAGGGGATCCACCTTATAGGCTCTTCGATGCCCGAGACCATTCTGGAACTGCTCAGTCCCATAGAGCGCAGGGTGATGGCAATGATGACCAGGGAGAAAAAGCCTTCCGGTCCCATAAAAGAACAGTATTGTACGGCCATTCCGATCGGGACCGCCATCGCGCAGAGCTGGAATATTTCCCTTGCGGAGCAGTTAGGCGATCTCGTTGGCGACGAGATGGAGCGCTTCGGCATCCACCTGTGGCTTGCTCCGGCGCTGAACATTCACAGGGACATCCGCTGCGGACGAAATTTTGAGTATTTTTCGGAAGATCCTTTTGTTTCCGGAAAATTTGCGGCTGCAATCACGCGCGGCGTGCAGAGTCATCCCGGATGCGGCACAACGATCAAACATTTTGCCGTAAATAATCAGGAGTATAACCGGACCGGGAGCAGCTCGCAGGTTTCCAAACGCGCCATGAGGGAAATATATCTCCGCGGTTTTGAAATATGCGTGAAAGAGAGTCAGCCGCATGCATTGATGACCTCATACAATCTGCTCAATGGCATCCATACTTCCGAGCGGCGGGATCTGATCATGGACATCCTTCGCGCGGAGTGGGGCTATCAGGGGATCGTGATGACCGACTGGGTAGTGGCCGGCATGAAGCAGGTGCAGCATCCAAAATACCGCAACGCCCTGTCAGACCGCGTGGCAGCAGCGGGGGGAGATCTCTTCATGCCGGGCTGTAAGGGCGACGTCAAGAACATAATGAAAGCACTGAAAAAAGGCACACTGAGCAGACGGCAGCTTAAAGAAAACTCCACACGGGTCTATCGTATGGCAAAAAAACTGACGGAGGAAAAGCATGGCTGATTTTTTGATTGGTGCGGCAACGGCAGCGCATCAGGTGGAGGGCAACAACAGACATTCCGATTACTGGATCATGGAAAATATAAGGCATTCCGATTTTGCTGAGCCGAGCGGCCTTGCATGTGACCATTACAACCGATATGACGAGGACATCCGTCTGCTGGCAGAGTCCGGTTGTAACGCGTACCGGTTCGGTATCGAGTGGGCTCGAATAGAACCGGAGGAGGGCAGGTTCGACCGGGATGAGATCACACACTATCGCAGGGTCCTCGACTGCTGCCACAAGAACGGCGTTACGCCGGTCGTGACGCTGATGCACTTCTCCTCTCCCGCCTGGCTGATCAGCAAGGGCGGCTGGGGAAACAGGGATGTGGCAGGATATTTTTCACGCTATGCACGTTTCGTGGCAGAGCAGCTCGGAGACAGCCTTCCCCGGATCTGCACGATCAATGAGGCCAACATGGGCATCCAGCTTCACAAGGTCATTCAGGACATGATGAAAGCCGGCAGGCGCAGCGAGGGCGGTGTGCAGGTAGGACAGAGCAGCGGCCTTGATGTGAAAAGCATCCTGATCGGGATGCTGGAGCAGGGCAGAGCATTCCATACGTCTCCTCTGAAGATCAACTCTTTCCTGAGACCGCGCAGCGAGAAAACAGAGCGCTTCGTGATGGAAGCTCATATAGCGGCAAAAAAACAAATCAAAGAAGTTCTGCCCGAGACAAAGGTAGGACTGACACTTTCCCTCTTTGATTATCAGCCCACCAAAGCGGGAAAGGATGCTGCCGTAAAACTGTGGAAAGAGGACTTCGGCTGGTATCTCCCCTTTATCAGGGACGATGATTTTCTTGGCGTGCAGAACTACTCCCGCAAGATCGTCGATGAAAACGGAGCCAGAGAACCGGCGGCAACCGCGCCTCTGACCCAGATGGGTTATGAGGATTACCCCCGGTCCATCGGCAATGTACTGAAGCGAGTCGCCAGGCACTTCCCCGGCGAACTGATCGTTACGGAAAATGGGATCGCCACGTCGGACGACGAAAGACGCTGCGCATTCATAAGGGAAGCGGTGGCTTCCGTGATGGAAGCTAAGGAGCACGGCATCCCTGTCACGGGGTATCTTCACTGGTCACTGCTGGACAACTTTGAATGGCAGGCAGGTTTTGGAAAGACATTCGGACTGATCGCAGTGGACAGGACCACGCAGACCCGATATCCGAAGAACAGCCTGAAGGTGCTCGGAGGCCTTGCAGAGGAGTTTACCGGAGCATAAATCGTAAACTCGCTGCGCTCAGACAGCACGGTTTTTGCTCATTCCACCTCTTTCGTTCATGAAGAAGTTCTAAGGCTTGTGCAGATTGTTTGAACTGTTCACACAATTCCATTTCGCACAGAGTTTCGCAAGTGCCAAGGTACAGACTTATCATACAAGGAGAATAGCTTTGAAAAAGATTCGTTTTAATAATGACTGGATATTTTCAAAACAGGGGGTCGCCGGGAAAAAATCCGTGACGCTTCCCCACGACGCAATGATCCATGAGCAGCGCAGCGCCGGCGAACCATCCGGCAGCGCCTGCGCATTTTTCCCGGGTGGGGTCTATGTCTATGAAAAAAACTGGAGTCTTCCCGCGGACTGGAATGAGGGCTATGCGGCACTGGAGTTCGAAGGCGTTTACCGGAATACGGTCGTGACCGTAAACGGCATACAGGCAGGTACAAGGCCCTACGGCTATATTCCCTTTACAGTACGGATCGATCCTTATCTGAAGGCCGGTGAGGATAATCTGATCGTGGTCACTGCAGACAATTCGCAGATGCCGAATTCCAGGTATTATACCGGTTCGGGCATCTACCGCCCTGTGACCCTGATCACAGGAAATAAAACACACTTTGCATGGCGCGGGGTGCGGATTTCCACGATCTCCTGGAATCCGGCAAAGATCCGTGTGGACATGGACATAGAGACGGAAGCAGATGCAGAAAGCGGGAGTCTGCAGGCAGAGATTTTTATCCTTGATCCGGATCAGGCCTGTGTGTGCACCGGCACGGCAGAAATCGGAAGCGGAAAATACAGCGCCTCTTTTGACATTCCGGACGCGCGTCTCTGGAGCGATCAGACTCCCGATCTGTATACCTGCAGGGCCGTTCTCAGAAACGGTGAAGAAGTCCTGGACGAAGTGACAGAGACCTTTGGTATCCGGAAGGTGGAATGGAATCCGCAGGGACTTTTCGTCAACGGAAAGGAAACACTTCTTCGGGGCGGATGCCTTCACCACGACAGCGGGCTTCTCGGTGCGGCGACCTATGACGAAGCGGAGGACCGCAGGGTCCGCATGCTGAAGGAGGCGGGTTTCAATGCCATCCGTTCCTCCCACAATCCGGCAGCAGGAGCACTCCTTAAGGCCTGCGACAAGTACGGGATGTACGTGATGGATGAGACCTGGGACATGTGGTATCACCTGAAGACAAAGCATGATTATGCCTCTTCCTTTACGGACTGGTACCGGCAGGATATCACGGATATGGTCGCTCATGATTTTAACCATCCCAGTGTCATTATGTACTCCATCGGCAATGAAGTTTCCGAGCCCGCCCATGAAAAAGGACAGATCCTTGCAAAAGAGATGACGGACCTGTTCCATTCGCTCGATCCGAACCGCGCGGTAAGCGGTGGCATTAATCTGATGATCCTGACCCGCAGCGCAAAGGGAAGTGACATTTACGGAGACGAAGGCCGTGATGATCAGGATAAACAGAAAAAAATGAGCGGTATGAACTCCACCATGTTCAATATGATCACTATGATGGTGGGAACCGGTATGAACAAAGCGGCAAACGGGAAAAAGGCAGACCTTATCACCACACCGGTGCTGGATACTCTGGATATTGCCGGCTACAATTACGCTTCCGGCAGATATCCGCTGGAGGGGAAAGCACATCCGCAGCGCGTGATTTTCGGAAGCGAGACATTCCCCCAGGACATCTGGAAAAACTGGAGCATGGTGAAAAAATATCCGTATCTTGTCGGAGACTTCATGTGGACTGCATGGGATTATCTTGGAGAAGTCGGAATCGGCGGCTGGGCCTATACACCGGATGGAAAGGGCTTCGAAAAACCTTACCCATGGATCTCGGCAGATGCAGGGGCACTGGACCTGCTCGGCAATCCGACCGGCGAGATCTTTCTGGCACAGGCTGCCTGGGGACTTTTGAAGGATCCGGTGATCAGCGTACGACCGGTCAATCATCCGGGCGTTCAGCCTGCGAGATCCGTGTGGCGGGGAACCAATTCCATACCGTCCTGGAGCTGGCAGGGCTGCGAAGGAAATCAGGCTGTCGTGGAAATCTACGCGTCAGAGGGCAGCGTGGCACTGGGTCTGAATGGAAGAAAACTCGGGCAGAAAAAGATCAAAAACGGAAAAGCAATCTTCAAAGTGAAATACCGGCCGGGTACACTTCAGGTCGTTCATTATAATACAGCCGGAGAAAAAGACGGACAGGCCTGCCTGCGTTCTGCAAAGGATGCTCTCTCTATCGTTCTTGCCCCGGAGAAGCAAACGCTTACCGCCGGAGAAATTGTATTTATTCCGGTCACTCTGGAGGATGCGGCACACTCAGTGGAGTCCAATGCAGACCGCAGACTGGATATCGCCCTGGAGAATGGCGAGCTGCTCGCTTTCGGGAGCGCGAATCCGCGAACGGAGGAACTGTATGACAGCGGCTCGTTCACCACGTATTACGGCCGTGCATTGGCTGTCGTGAGAGCCGTCGGAGAAGGAACGCTTACGGTCCGGGTAACGGACGGAAAACAGGAAGCAAAGGCAGAGATCCCCGTGAAGGATCACTGAAGCCCGGCAGCCCGGGAAAGAACACTGAAAAAACAGCCTGACGATGCCGGACAGCCCGGCAGGAAGGAAATCAATATGAAAGCAATACGTCTGCAGACAGAGTACCTGACGAAACCGTTGGGTCTGGGCATTGCCAGGCCTCGCTTTTCATGGAACTGCGAAGGCGGAATCCGGCAGACGGCTTATCAGATCGTCGCAAAAAGGGACGATGAAGTCGTCTGGGACAGCGGCAAAACAGAATCTTCTTCCATGACGCACATTCCGTATTCCGGTCTTCCGCTCCGAAGCCGGGACAGGATCACCTGGACGGTCATGCTGTGGGATGAGAACGGTCAGGCCGGAGAAGCAGAATCCTCACGGTTCGAACTGGGCCTTCTGCTTCCTGAAGACTGGACGGCAAAGTGGATCAGCGGAAATTACAGACCGAACAAAAAGCGCCGCTATCCGGTGGATTGTTTCCGCAGGAAGTTTACGGCTGATAAAGAAATTGTCTCCGCGAGGCTGTATGCCACCGCAAGAGGCGTATACGATGTGACGATCAACGGGAACCGTCTTCGGGAATTTATTCTGGCTCCGGGCATGACGGATTACCGTCGGCGCATCCAGTATCAGACTTATGATGTGACGAATCTGCTGAAGAAGGACAACACGGTGGAACTTCGTCTTGCAGACGGCTGGTACCGGGGCAGTATAGCTGCGTACGGGGTGACAAATGTATTCGGAACGCAGACCAGCGTCATGGCGCAGCTGGAACTGCTCTTTTCAGACGGCACCATGCAGACCGTCATCACAGATGAGGACTGGGAATGGAGCAATGACGGACCGATCCGTTTTGCAGATCTGAAAGACGGGGAATGGATCGACGCATCCAAAGAGCCTTCTTATCATGGACGGGCGATGACCGTGTCCGGACCGAAAGGAGCTATGATCACGGCTTCCGACAATGTGCCGGTGCGGGAGCAGGAAAGGTTAGAGGCCAGGCTGCTGCCAGGTAATGTACTGGACTTCGGGCAGAACATTGCCGGATATCTGGAATTCACCGTACACGGAAAAAAAGGACAGAAGCTCTTTCTGACATGTGGAGAAGTGCTGGATCAAAACGGAAACGTCGATCTCAGCGGCATCCAGGAAAGCCGCCCGGCCAAAGGATGGAATCAGCTGAGTCTGATCAAAAAACTGATGACAAATCAGGTGAGCGGGGAGAATAACCCCACACCGCGTCAGGAAATACGGTTCCTTTGTTCCGGCAGAACGTATCATTACAGGACAAGCTTTGCGGTATTTGGTTTCCGGTATGTGCAGATCAGGGGAAATGTCCGTTTCCGGCCGGAAGACTTTACAGCGATCGCAGTGTATTCCGATCTGGAGCAGACCGGCAATTTCACCTGCTCCAATGAACTTGTGAACAAGCTGGTCCAAAATACCCGCTGGAGCATGAAAGGGAATTTTCTGGATGTCCCCACGGACTGCCCGACCAGAGAACGTCTGGGCTGGACGGGAGATGCACAGATCTTTTTCGACACCGGTGCGTACCTGATGAATACCGCCCCGTTCTTCCGTAAGTGGCTGCGGGATATGGCGGACGACGTGTATCCGAACGGTCTGATCAATGCGGTCATTCCCTACAGC
Source organism: uncultured Lachnospiraceae bacterium (assembly GCA_902785985.1). Classification (GTDB taxonomy): domain Bacteria; phylum Bacillota; class Clostridia; order Lachnospirales; family Lachnospiraceae; genus Chordicoccus. The sequence continues at coordinate 3,280 of CADABA010000040.1, read as the reverse complement.
GGCGTAGATATGATGTATAAAGCGACCGGAGTTTCCGTAGGGTGGGCTGACGCAGTCTACCTGGTGCCCTGGAGATACTATCTGCGCTTTGGAGACAGGCAGCAGCTGGAAGAAGCCTGGCCGATGATCGAAAAATATGCGGATTATCTTCAGCATAACCTAGGCCTTAAAGATAAAAAAGAAGGAAAGAAAAATCCGGATAATGCATTTATCTATGAAAAAGGCGTCCATCTGGGAGAATGGCTGGAGCCTGAAGAGTTTCGTGACCCGGTATACGGAGCAAAGGCACGGCATCCGGAGGAATGCACGGCTTATCTTTATTACAGCATGACCATCATCGGTCAGATCGCAGAAGTGCTCGGCAGAAGCAGCGCACCTTATAAGAAAATCGCAGAAGGGGCAAAGCGAGCCTATGCCGGATTCGCAGAACTCGATTCGGACCGGCAGGCAAAACTGGTGCGGCCTTTGGCGCTGGGCCTGCTTGACGGCGAAACCAAAGAAAAAGCGATAAGACGCCTGAAATGCGCGGTAGAAAACTACCGCTTCCGGGTCGGAACGGGATTTCTTTCCACACCATTTCTGCTGCCGGTACTGACCGAGGCCGGAGAGGCTGAAACAGCCTACAGGATGCTGGAGAATACCGAAAAACCCGGCTGGCTGGGCGAAGTACTGGACGGGGCAACTACGGTCTGGGAGAACTGGGAGGGAACGCTGAGCCAGAATCATTACTCCCCCGGGGCGGTCTGCCAGTGGCTGTTCGACACCTGCGCAGGGATTCGTGCAGGCGGTGAAAACAGCTTTGAGATCGCACCGGTCCCGGGAGGAACATTTACCGATGCACAGGCAGACTGGCTGAGCCCCTATGGGCGTGTCCTGTCCCGCTGGAAGCGGAAAGGCGATGAGATCAGTTACACCATAGAGATCCCGGCAAACTGCTCAGCGAAGGTACGGCTTCCTGACGGATCGACAAAGATGCTGACGGCGGGCACATATCACTTTTGAGATAAATGTGTATTCTTCTACCTGATATCTGAGAAAAATGTGTAAAAGGGCAGGAACGCCTCTGCGTTCCTGCCCTTCTTCGTTTCTGTGGCTGCTTCTTCCTTTCCATTGGTTATTTATTTTTCATCGCGCAATACTCGTGCGTTTTTGAATTATTGTCAGCCGCCAAAATAAGCATCGGCAGCCCGATTGTAGAGATACAGGGCCTTGCCGAGGTTCTGCCGATTACTGTCATCGCTCTTTACGGATGTATACGCATAGCTCAGTGCGGAAGCCGTCACGGTATAGGTATTGGTCCCGTCCGTAACGGAGAACGTGTGCGGCGTGTTCAGGTTCGGTGCGGCAATGTTCTTTACCTGCAGATATGCGGTCTTGCCCTTTTTCGTCGGCTTCTTCTCCGCGCCATCCAGCAGGAAAGTATAGCTGCCAAGCGGCTTGCTGCCGTCTGTCTTGAATGTAATGCGCAGCGTATTATCCGTATCGAACTCTACCATGATGCTGGCGCCGGTCACTCCGTCCGGTTTCGTTCCTGCTGTATTATGAAGCAGATAATAGTTCCAGCATCTTCTGTGTACATCTAGTGGTCACTTCAAGATAATACGCAGCATCGGCCGCGGACATTTCATTTTCATCATACTGTGCCAGTTTTTCAGTAAATTCAGCATAAGTGCCCATGATCCGGGAATATTCGGCTAACATGGACACGGCATTTGCCGGATCAGAATTGTAGGTTTTCATAAATGCAACATACTCATCGATGAATTTCTCATAACTGTCAAGAAAAGCCTTGAGTTCGGGATCCACCCCCGGAGCCTGCTCTGCGCCCTCCGTGTTCTCTGCTGCCTTTGATTCTGCAGGTGTGTCAGAGGTTGCCGCCGCTTGTGAAGTATCCTTGGATGCTGCCCCTTCTTTCCCGCTTCCCTGCGCAGAGGCATCCGTCCCGGGACTGCTCTGGGCTGCGGTCGGTGCCGGAGTTTTTTCCTGCTGCCCCGAAGCATTGTGATCGGCACTCTTCCCCTCACCGGCACCGGCGGCAGTGCTGTCGACACGGGGAGTCGTGAACATCCCGTAGTTTTTAGCCTGTGAAACTCCTCCGAAAAGGCACAGGACTGCAAATACGATGGCCGCTATACTGAATCCTTTCAGTTTATATTTTCTGGAGATACAAAATACAGCTCCCGCAATAATAGCGGCAGACAATATGATCCTGATAAAAGGCGGATCCGTTAAAAAGACCGCTAACGAAAGTATGAAAAGCGCTATACCAAAGAATTTACCGTATTTATTGATTCCGGAAGCCGGCACATCCTTTACATAACCGGGACCAATCTGCTGATACTGCCCTTTCTGAAATGAAGGCTGTCTGTTATCTGAGACCGGCTGCCCCTGCTGAACCGAAGACTGCCCGTTATTCGAGACCGGCTGCCCCTGCTGAACCGAAGACTGCCCGTTATTCGAGACCGGCTGCCCCTGCTGATACGAAGCCTGCCCGCTATCTGAAATCGGTTGCCCCGTTTCATAGGTACCTCCTGTACCACCTGCGCGGTCTGTGATAACACTGTTCGTTTGACCATCCCCTGTCGGTGCTCCGCAATTGGGACAGAACTTTGTTCCCTCAGGGATCTCAGTCCCACAATTCTTACAAAATGCCATACTCTCCTCCTTTCTTCTGAAACCCAATCCAGGCGCTTGCGATACTCTGTGCGAAATGAAATTGTATGAAGCATAGACTTTCGCAATTGCCTGGAAACCCTGTCAGGTAATTGCTTCTCATCGTTTTCCCGACTCCCGGCCCCCTGTCTCGCCTTCCGTTCTGATTACCCTGTATCCATATGATTCGAGAGCTGCTATTACATCCGGCGTAATATCGAATTTGATGTCCGGGCCTTTAGCATCGGCATTGTGAATGACCCTGTACAATTCATCCACAGATACATTCATGATCTCCGAAAGCCTTTTCAGATTATCTCTGTCAGGAAGCCCCCCATTCGTTTCCCACTTCGCTATAGCGGACTTTGAGACCCCCATCATATGAGCCAGCTCTGCCTGCGTTAATCCCATGCGTTTTCTTCTCGCGGAAATAAAATATCCCAGACTTTTCCTCCCCTGCATTGCCAACCTCCTCCCAAATACAGTTCTGAAGTCTGACTGAATGACCTCGGATGACTATTTTGCAGTTACTCATGCCAAATAAGCATTCGCGGGCAAAATATGTCTCTTTTATGGGCGGTCTGCCAGTTGATAGCTGTCAGCTTTTGTCTTACGCTGCGTAATTCTC
>CADABA010000039.1 GCA_902785985.1 uncultured Lachnospiraceae bacterium | reverse complement strand
TCCGGTGCCCGGATGCGGCTGATGGCCGGTCATGGCCGTCGTGGAATTATCTAATATAACGACCGTCATCTCCGCCTGATTATAGACGGCATTGATGATCCCGGTGATCGCGGAGGCAAAGAAGGTCGAATCGCCGACGAAAGCAAAGGCTTTCGTATCCGGTTCGATCCGAAATACGCCCTGCGCAATGTTGATGCCGGCTCCCATGCAGAGACAGGTGTCGCACATGTCGAGAGGCATTGCGTTTCCGAGCGTATAGCAGCCGATATCTCCGCAGAAGATGGTCTTCTGCCCCTTCATCGCGACTTTTACCGCATAGAAGGAGGCTCTGTGCGGACATCCGGCGCAGAGGACAGGCGGACGAACTGGCGCGTCCGGTGCAGATGGAAGATCTGTCCCCGATCCCGGACCCTTCGTCTGCTGTGCAGATGGAAGATCTGTTTCCGATCCCGGATTCTTCGTCTGATCAGCGCTCGATACAGTCTCTTCCCCATCAGCACTCTCCGCAGATCCCACAAAGTTCTCCACATATTTTCTCACAAGATCCAGTGTATTCTCCCCTGCACAGGCAGTGTCATGCGTAAGCTTTCCACGGATCTTTACCGGCAGACCGTACTTTCCCGCGATAAAGATGAGCTCCCGCTCGATGACCGGATCCAGCTCCTCAAGACAGAGGACTTCGGTAAGTCCCTGAAGGAAGGCGACTGCGAGTTTTTCCGGGAAAGGGTGCGGGGTCGCGACCTTGAGGACGCGGACATCCTCCCGCCCTTTCAGGGCTTCCCGGGCCAGGGAAAAGCTTATGCCTCCTGCCGCGATCCCCTTCTTTCCGTCTCCGGAAAACAGAATTTTATTTCTTTTGTATTCGGAAAAGACATCCGCGAGGTCTTCATTTCTCGCAACGATCTTAGTGTGATTCGCAAAAGAAAGACGCGGGAAGATGACCCATCTCTTTGAGTCTTTGACGAAACCTTCCGGCTTATTGACCTTGTACTCATCCGGATCCTTCACGTCGATGGACGCGTACGCATGACAGATCCGGGTCGTCGGACGGAAAAACACCGGGGTGCCGTACTTCTCCGAATACTCGAAGGCCTCCTGGATCATATCATAAGCTTCCTGCACGGATGTCGGATCAAAGCAGGGCAGCTTGCTGAAATATGAAAAATGCCTGGTATCCTGCTCCGTCTGCGAGGAGATCGGGCCGGGATCGTCCGCGACAAGGACGACCATCCCGCCCTTCACGCCGATGTACTCCAGAGACATCAGCGGGTCAGACGCGACATTGAGGCCCACCTGCTTCATGGTGACCATCGTGCGGGCACCCGCATAAGCTGCGCCCGCGGCGACTTCCATCGCGGATTTTTCATTGACGGACCACTCGACGTAGGTCCCTTTTGTTCTGTATTTTGCGACGTTCTCAAGTGTCTCCGTGGACGGGGTCCCCGGATAGCCAGACACCAGATCAAGTCCTGCTGCAATTGCACCGAGGGCGATCGCAGCATTGCCCATTAAGAATTCACTGTGCATTTCTTCTCGTATTGTCCGATCATCGATGAGAGTGACCGGATCTTCCCTTCTCCCGGATCCTCCAGGGTATTCTGTTTCCACATCTTTCAGGAACGCCTCGGCGTTCTTGCCGCGACGCGCGAGGTGCGAAGCACCTTCCCTATCGCGCGGCTGCGATCCGCCGTAGGCTTTTATTATGAGAACCGCTTCGCGAACCTCATAATCATAATGCAGGCTGCCGTCCTGTGCATTTATGTCAGATATTGCGTCCACTTCCACTCTTTCTTTTTCTGTATATATAAAACGGCCAGACAGACACAGCATGCGGCCGGTACACACACGAAAAATGAATTCATTGCCGGCCAGCCTAAAGAACCGCTGAGGAACGTATTGATCAGGAAGACGTTCCCCTGGCAGCAGTAAATGATGATACTCAGTTTTCTCAGAGTCCGTCCGCACTTTATGTGCACAGATGCCTGCAGACAAAAAAGAAGCAGAAAGAAAGCAATAAATACGGTGGAAAAGGCGACAGCAGATTGCCAGTAAATACCGGTCTTTTTTGTCACGAACATTTCCAGCGAAAAAAGAACATAAAAAACGACAGTCAGTGTCAGCGCCTTGAACTTTGTGAAAGTTCTGAGCAGACTCGCTTCATTTTCAGATATGAACTTTCCCAGAGCAAAATAAAGACACCCGTTGAATATGTTCAGAGGAAAGGCCAGAAATCGGGTGACTTCCGCAGCTCCCGACGGCAATATTCTTCCGTATGCGGATGTGAAAACACACAGGATATACAAAAAAGCCGTCATCAGGATCACTGCTTTCGTGCTGAATTTTTCACTGAGAATATAGACGAGCCACGCACTGAAAATACAGCTCAGCAGGTACCAGGAGCCGGTAAATGTCGAAGAAAGCAGAGAATTTTTTATAAAAACCAGCCAGGTATTCAGCGAAGACAGATCTCTTCCGTACAGACGCAGATAAAACACGCTCGGCAGATTGTACAGGAGCCATACCAGATAAAGAGAGCCGATCCGACCAATATACTTCTGCAGGCTCTTCTTCTCAATATTTCCGTTCACACTTTTCCTGAAAAGAAAATAGGAAGAGCTGATAAAAAAAAGCGGAACAGCCCAGTGATCCAGTATCTCCAGAACAAAAGCTGCACGGGGATAATCGCCCAGCATTTTCCCATGCATGGAAAAAATCATAATACTGCCGATGAACTTGGCAATATCAACACTGTCTAATGATCTCTTCATCAATCACTTCCACTCTATGAAGTCTCCTTCATCCCGTACCACATAGAAAAGCCCCTTTTCCTGATTTTACAGCATCTTTCGAATCTGATTCCCGGCAAGGAACTCTGTCACGTTCTCAAAGGCCATCACCGCACGGCGGTCGATCGACTCTCTCGTGTCGAATCCGACATGCGGCGTGCAGACCAGATTCGGGCAGCCGTAAAGAGGATGTCCTTCCGGAAGCGGCGGATCCTTCTCATAGACATCAATACCCGCTTTGATCTTCCCTGCGCGCAGGGCTTCCGCCATGGCCTCCGTATCGACGACCGGACCGCGTGCTGTGTTGATGAGGATCGCTCCCTCTTTCATGAGCCCGATCTGCTCCCTGCCGATCAGGCCTCGAGTCTCCGGTGTCAGCGGTGTATGAACAGAAATAATATCCGCCTCAGCACAGACCTCATCAAGGCTCTTTAACTCAATTCCCAGGTCTATGGCCTGCTCACGTCTCGACCGGTTATACCCGATCAGCCTGCAGCGGAATGCCTTGAAAATCTCCGCCGTTCTGCAGCCAATCGCGCCGGTCCCGACGATTCCGACACACTTACCGGCAAGCTCATGTCCCTGAAGGCCGGCTTTTCCGCCGCCCGTCTGGACGCTCCGGTCACATGCAGTGACATTGCGCAGACAGTCAAGGGCAAGTCCGACCGCAAGCTCCGCCACTGCGTCATCACAGTACCCGCCTGTATTGGAAATTGCGATTCCCCTCTCTCTGCAGGCCTCTGTGTCCACATGATCGATCCCGACAAAGGCCACGGAAATGAACTTCAGATTTGCGTCGGACCGGATCACCTCCCCCGGAAGAGGATGATTTGCGATCATTAAGATGTCCGCGTCTTCCGCACGGGTCTTCATTTCCTCGATATCCGTCGTAAAACTGTCATACGCCCTGAATTCATGTCCTTCCCGTGTCAGTGAGTCTGCCAGTCTTTTCAATGTTTCCGGAGAAATCCCCAAGGGCTCCATCAAAACGATTTTCATGTGAGATCACCTGCTTTCTGACTGAAATCCGCAGCCGCCCGGCTGCCGCTTACTGCTTTTGTTTCCGCGAACAATTACCCTGTGCAGCCCGGCTGAAAAAGAGATCCCTGAGACCCGCCCGGCCCGGCAAGGTAACCTTCAATTACTTTAACAAGCATCCTGTTCCTTGTCAAATTTAATCTCCGGCACAGGATCTTCGCGTGCCTGAAAGCGCCTGACTTGTGCGCCAGGGATCACAGCCGCACAGAAAAGAAGGTGCTTCGCACGTAAGCGCGGCGCGGCAGGAACGCTGAAGCGTTCCTGAACTCAGCGTGAACACGCCAGATCCGTGAAGCGGCTTCGCTGCGAAGCACCGCCCGGATCATCTCAAAATCCGGGTACTGTGCCGTAAATCAATTGCAGGCAAATATTTTACATAGTAAACTATACTCGTCAACGCTTTTTGACATACGATCCTGCCGCCAGGTCTATCGAGGTGCCCTATGCATTCACAGAACCCCAACATTCTCCGGCCCGATACAATTGTGGGAGAAAAATACAATATACTGTTATTCCTCTCTGCGGGAGGCTTCAGTAACACCTATCTCGCCGAATCCGTTACAGACGGAAAAACGGTCGTTCTGAAGGAATTGTTCAACAGGGATTATATGGAACGCGATCCATCCGGATCATCCATCTTAATCCGAAGCAACCCCTCCGGATCAGCATATGAGGATGATCTGCAGCGCGTAGAAAAAGAATGGGATTCGCTGAAACGGTTCCGAAATTATGCCGGCGCTGTAAAAGGCATCGATCGATTCTCCGAAAACAATACTGTTTACATTGTCATGGAACACTTATCCGGAGGGTCACTGAAACAGATTATCCAAAAGAACGGCCCCATGAGACCCGAAGAGTTTTTCAAACGGTCAAAGGATGTTCTGCAGCTTCTGGCCGCAATGCACGCTGAAGGATTCATCCACGGAGATATCAGTCCCGATAATCTGGTCGCTTCCGATGACGGATCTTTCAGACTGATCGATTTCGGTGCTGTCCAGGCAGTCGGGTCTTCCTGTGCTTTCAATGAAAAGCTCCGCAAAGAAGGCTATACCCCTGCTGAGATCTTCAATCCCCAGAATAAAATCAGTCCTCAGACAGATATCTATTCCCTGTGCGCATCCTTCTACTTTGCTTTGACCGGTCAGGCGCCGGAGGATTCCCTGGAGCGTTTATTATTCGACGAAGTGGAAAATCCTTCCCGGAAAAATCCGGAAATTGATGTCGATACCGACGCTCTGATCATGAAAGGCCTCTCGATGACCCCGCAGGACAGATGGAACAGCATCGACGAAATGCAGGCGGTCATAGGAGAGATTGTTAAGCCGGATTTCGAAAAAGAGCAGGAAGCTGCCCGGAAAGCCGAAAGGCGGAAGCGCAGGAAAATTCTCCTGATCTCTTCCATCGCAGCCTTTATACTGGGTGCGGCCGCGCTCTTCTGCTTCACGCACAGGGAGCAGATAAAGTTCAAGGGAAAGGAAACAGAAAAAATCGTTTTCTATTATCCGGAAGAATCAGATCCGGAAGCAGCCGAGACACTTCGCAGCAACCTGATTCAAAAAGTGGAAACCATCACCGGTGATTCCGAATATCTTCTTCAGGAATCCGATCAGTATCTGGAAGTCACACTCCTGTACTCGCTGCTCCGGGAAAAGGACATTCCCCTGCTTTTAAATAAGTTCTTTAACTGCTCCTACATTAAAATTGGCATTTACAAAGACGATCACTTCTCAACTATAGTAACACTGCATCCGAACTACATCGAGAAAATTACTCAGACAGATAACGGCTGCGGGATCACCTTAGATTCGACCTTGTCAGAAAAACTATCTGATCTGCTCTCGGATCCTGACTCTAAGGTCATGCTTCGACTTTATACATACGGCTGCGGCAATCATTACTGGGACCTGCATAATCAGCCTTTGGAGGGAGATTATTATAATATCTCCCCCCTTTTCGACGCAGATTCCGGCAGTCTCCGGATTCCGGACACTGAACTGGGCGGGGAACTCGAACGGCGGTTGTTCATCGACTGTCTGAATCAGGAATCAGTTCCCATAGAGTCCTTTAACTACGAAAGACATATCGTATGGGAGAGCAAACAGGAAACGACCTGGGGGACATATCAGGTACCTGCTTCAAGCCTGCGGGGAGAGGTCGCTGTTCTCAATTTTTCGGAATCGATCAATTGGAGTGAGAATATGCTGACGCAGGAGGTCCTTGAACTGGAGCTTGAAAAGGTTACTCCTCCGGACGTCGTCATATTGAAGAGACGTCTTGATACCCTGCAGATTCCCTATGCCTGCGGGTGGGAGGAATTCGACGAGTCCAGGCTCTGCATTGCCCTGGAGGCAGACAGGATCTGGGAAGCAGAGGCAGCCATTCTCTTCAATAATATTTCGGAATATGACTCCTTCATAAAGACAGCTTCCGGCGCACTGGTCTGCAAAGTGAATAAAGATACCCTGATCTCTGCGGAAAACGGATGCATCTGTGCAGCGCTTCCCTCTGACGGCTCCGCTGAGGAGATTATTGACAGGTTGACGCAGGACGGGAGCATAACACTCGAACTTTGTTTGTGCAACATCCCGGTCCTTGAGACACAGGTTGCCAAAGCTCCGGAGGACGGCCGGATCATATTCACAGATTTTGTATTACAGAACTTGGAAGCTTCCCCTCGGTCAACGGAACTTTTTGCGGCATTTATAAATCAGCTGCAGACCACGATCTTCTCTTTGCAACATAACCTGAACCTGACGGGGGTCTCTTTCCTCGACAGATCCGGAGAGCCTGACTGGAATCGCGACATCTGGACACTCCCCGGCTGCGAAAAGCACTCTTTGAGAGATTCGATCTATCACCTGGTCACAGAAGACGCAGGAGAAGTAAACTGGAAACCATCCACCCCCTCCTCAATATCGGTACATTATTTCCTGGATGACGAGCAGGATAAGGCAAAGTATGCTAATCCATATGAGCGCCTGTCCGATTTCCTTGACACTGTTGAACTGACAAATGAAGTCTCAAATATCTCCTTAATTGTTTATGATCGTACAGATTCTCCGGTATTTCACTATGGGATTGAATTATATGCAAACGAGCTCACAGGTGTTCCTGTGTTGAGCTGGTATCTGAACTACGCTTCAGGGCCGGATACTTCTCAGGACGAATACCAGGCATTATACGAGACAAAAAAAGAAGAAGCCCGCGTATATCTGGCTTCAGAGAAAAAAATCGAATCTTACTATAAGAATCCGGCTTTGTTTGATAAGTATGAGAGGATTGTTATCGATGATGACCGCATGCTTCTCAAAATTTCCGTTGAGGATACCGCACCCGGCCAGGTCTTTACTCTGCGCCTTGAAGCCGTGAACAGGACTTCCGACACGATGACGATCATATTTGATCGGATGGCCGTCAACAATATCATGTCGGATGTGTCCGACTGTACTTTTACGGTCGAGCCCGGGAAAAGCAACGCCTATTATAAACAATTTTTCGAGAAGGACCTTCATTTTTCGCTGCTTACGCCGATTGAAACAGTCTCTCTCCTTATGGATGTAACTGCGGGCACTGACAGTTCCCGGACAGCAGTCAGATTCCCGTCGGCAGATTCATACCCGGAACTGCCGGATAATCTGCCTGTTCCCTCCGATGCAAAGCTTCTGGAGGATACGGATGATTTCAGTATCTATGCCCTGGGCTTTGCGTCGGATCCGGATATGCTCATCATCAGCAAGGCTCACTACCTGCTGATCAACAAAACAGACAAATATATGGCTTTTGAGTTCGAAGAACTATTATTAAACCAAATCCAGTATGAAAACTTTGAGGCGCAGACGGTTGTTCTGATGCCCTTCACACTCGCTTATACTGATCTGGAAGTCAGTCATGTCGACCTGCTTTCACTGCCTATTACCAATGACCAGATTGAAGAAATAGCCGCAAAAATCAGGATAAGCCTGATGGATGAGGAAGAAAATTCGAATCCGCTTCTCGAAAAAGTCTATTCTTTCACCCGTAACGTGCAGTCGTAATCACGCGTATTGCGCGATGAAGATTCAAGTCTCGCTCGCGAGACTTGGCGCGGGATTCGGGTCAGCGTAAGCTGACATAGTACATATCCGAATCCCTGCGCATCCTCGCGGAGCGTTTATCTCAGTGGGGGATTGAAACCCGCCACTGAGACAAGAAGGATATCGTTTTACCCGCCGCTTGTAGAAGCGGGGGTCTTCCCCACTGAGATAAAATGGAGTGCGTATGGAAAGCGTAAACAGTAAGCATAATAACAAGTGGCTTCCGACAGGAACCATCCTTGATCAGCGATATGTGATCACAGAGGTTCTGGGCGATGGCGGCTTCGGAATCACCTATGCCGCGGTCCACAGGGACATGAAGAAACCCGTCGCCATAAAAGAATTTTTCTGCAGGGATTATATGATAAGAGACGCCAGAGTGTCTCCCGATATCCGGCTGATCGATCCTGCTGATGAGCCGAAATATACGCATGCCCTTGAAAAGTTCCTTCATGAAGCCCAGGTCCTGTCCGGTGTTTCCGATATCCGCGGCGTCGTACATGTAACGGATTTTTTTCAGGAAAATAAGACTGCCTACATCGTAATGGATCTGGTTGAAGGTGTTTCTCTTGGCTCTATGCTCCAGAAAGACACCCGTTATAACTGGAATGACCTGATCAGAAAAATGCTTCCCCTTATCGAATCGCTGTCCGTGATTCACAAAAAGGATCTCATACACCGCGATATCAAGCCGGAGAATATCCTTGTCTCGGAAGACGGAAGCTTTACACTGATCGATTTTGGTTCAGCCATTCGTTATAAAGGCGAAGAGACACACAGTGTGTACCTTTCAGAGGGCTATGCTCCCAAAGAGCAATATCTGAGGAACGGAAGGCTTGGTCCCTATACGGATATTTACTCGCTCTGTGCTGTCATGTACCACTGTCTGACGGGGCGGGTGCCGGAGCATTCTGTGCAGAGAGCTGTCTTTGATGAGCTCCGAAAGCCCTCTGACACAGGCATACAGATTCCCGCAGAACTGGAAAAAATCCTCATGAAGGGACTGTCCATTGAGCCTGAAGCCCGCTGGCAGGATATGTCAGAGCTTTACGAAGCGCTGTCCTCTCTTCTTCCCGGACAGAAGAAACCTCGAAAGCTGCTCTATGTCTGCCTAGGAATCACCTCGACTTTAATCGTCCTGGCGCTCATCTATATTATTTTGAATTATCCAAAGATCCTCATCATGCAGGAAATCAAAAACGGGGACAACCTCACTTTTGACTTGCGTGCTCCGGATTCAATGTCAGCAAAAGATTTTGACGCCGCGACCAGAATCCTGGAACTGAGAATGGACACGCTTGTGGGAAAGCATCATTATCTTGAAGAAAAAGATGCCTCTGTTGTCTCCGTAACGATCCCGAGAAAATACTTCCCCGAGTGCCAGACAAACACCGATCGGGATATACTTAATATGTGCCTGGCTTTTGGCGGGAACTGGCTTCTGCACGATCCTGAAATGACAAGATATTATAAGATGAATTCGAAGAATGTAGAGAGCGTTCAGCTTGAATTCGGACATCTTCCAATCATCTCGAACACAGGAGAAGACTCCTCCCAGTCCGATGAACCGATTGACTGGTCGCAGGAAGAAGAGACCTATTATCTTGAAATTAAGTTTGATGACGAGACCTCTTCTTTCCTGCGTGATTTCTTAAGCAAGCCTGGGTATCAGTTCACCACGACCGCAAGATTCGAATATGGAGACAATTTCTATATTTGCACATGGGTTGCAAAAGGAGACGGAAGAACTGCCTATTATCGGGTAGCGCTCAGGGATTGTAAAAGCGTTGCTGAGACTTACAGGATGTTATTTGATTCAGAGGGTTATAGTGAAGCGCTTTTACTGATAAATAGCCATGAACCGACACAGCTCATGAAAGACGAATCTCCGGTCATAGAAATCACACAGGATATCAGTTCCGCTAAACATCTTACAGCGTGTAAGGAGCGATCCCGGGCCTTACTTGACTTACTGGAGATCCCCTTTGAGTTTGAAACAGATTCCGATTCCGTCATTTTAAGGATCCCTGCAAAACATATAAACCAGCTGATTCTTGATTCTCTGTTAAATCCGAGATGTACTATTACAACGGTCTGGGACGATACTGTTTTTTGGGGAAGTGATATAAGCAGCGCGGAAGTGGTCGAAACGGAAAACGGTTTTGACCTTGATGTATTCCTTTCCGGTCACCACACAGAGCTGACGCCGGCAGACATAACGGATTCTGATGGAAATGCCATCGCTTCTGATGGTTTCTATCTGTACATAAATGATATCAGGACAGGAACGTCCAAAAGCATAGACCCTGATAGTGGAAGAATCACTTTTCATTTATTACTGCCCGAAGCAGAGCCGGATACAATATCAAACAAAAAGATGGCGGCTTATATAGCAAACATACTCTCCTCGTATGATTCTGTTTTAAACGGTTACTGTCTAACCATATGGTACGATCAGGACGGAAAAGAAATTATAGAAAATGATATTTCGGAGTTTCCTTTCGGGACAGACACGGATCGTTTTTCCTCCCTGTACAGGGATGTCAAAGATCTTGGGGGCACAATGACCCATTCCCTCGATCTTTTCGGGGAGAGTCTTAACATTACTTTTGACCGGTGGAGCGGAGATTTCCCTGTCGGAGCGCTCCAGATGATCGAAGCACTCTACACCGATCATGATATGGATAAAAATATCTGCTCTGAGATCTGCATTAAAATCAAATCCTGGTATCACGGAGAACCTGTGAGAATAGAAGCTTATTTTACCGTGGAGCCCGCATCAAAGTCCGTTATCTGCAGTTCCGGTTCCGTATCCTGTACGGATACGGCGGTCTTAGATGAGGCGAAGAAATATATCGAAAGCAGCCCGATCCTGTATGATGACGAAAGCAGATTTCCCGATGATAATTCCAGCTACCACAAGCGCACTTCGTCCTGGCGATACACAGGCACCTACTGATCCCCGGCCTTCGGGGGAAGACGGATCAGCAACGCCTCGGCATTCCTGCCGCGCTGCGGAGGATGCGATACACCTTCTTCAGGAAGTAAATGCGGCGGCCCGCCAATCGGACCGCCGCAATATTGGATGCCTCCTGCCGAAGGCTCTGTATTTATTCACCGAACTGCTTAAGATTTTCTGTCATTTCATACGTATAATTGTCTCTGTTCGCAGTAATCAGTTCTGAGAACATCACCTGCCCGTCAAAATAACCCTGCGTACCGATGAAGCTGCCCGGGAAAGACATTTTGTACCCCTGAAGGCCCTTTGTTGCTGTTACCATATATTCATCATCCGTCAGCTTTACCAGTCCGTCATATTCGACCGGAAAATAAACTACTGTCGGCTCGAACTTTCCCTCCGTATTACTCACAGTCGCCGAATATACAATGATATACCGGTTATTCTGTACATAATCCGAGCTCTGCGTCTTTGCCAGCAGGAAGTATTCTCCCAGCACGGATAATTCTCCCATGACAGTCCCATCCTTATACTCCTTTGCAGCATAGGTTTCAATTATATCCTTTGCGTCTGCATACAGGGTATTTTTATAGTCCTCACTGATATCTGCCGCCTTTGTCAGCTCTTCCGCTGCTTCGTATTTTTCAAATCCGTCTCCGCATTCGGTCTTATAGACATCACGATACGCCTCAATGATCTCTGTATAACAGATCACAGGATTTGTATATCCGTTTGTACTGCTCCAGCTGCCGTCAATGTAAGAGTATCCCTCGATCCCAAGATTATCAGTATAGCTGAACTGGTCACCGCTCTTTATCACGTTCTTAAATCTGACCGGATAATAGACCCTGGTCGGCCTGAAGTAGCCTTCCGAACTTTTAACGGTTCCCGAATAGATAATATATACATCATTAAAGGAATCTGCCTTCCCGAAAAAGCTATAGTACTCATTCGGATCCTTGACCAGTCGGACCATATACCCCGCATAGGAAAGATCTGATAATGCGCTGGTCGAATCGTAGTGTCCTGCAGTATATGCATAGATCGTATCCTCAGATTCAGAACGTAATGTCTTGATAAAGTCTTCCGACAGATCTGCATAAGTACCTACGTACTCATCCAGGCCGCTGACCGTGTATTCTTTCTCTGCACTTGCAGGGACCTTGCCCAGACTCATCGCCAAAGAATCAATATTACTGTCATCCCATGTGATCTTTATCACATCTCCATTGCTGAGTCCTGTCGTTTTATCACAGCTGAAGTCTCCCGAATTCAGCACATTTCCGTTATATGTAAAAGAAGCTGTACCGTCAGGAGCAAATCCCTCAAAAGTGACAACGACATCCGCGAAGGCATCAAATGTTTCCAGCTCTTCGAGTTTCGAAACTTTACTCTCACCGTCTTTATACTTCAGTTTTACTTTGACATCGTCAAATATGCTGTCCTTAACTTCCCAGGTATAGGCAATTTTATCGCCATTTGAGAGATGATCATATTTATCACAGTTAATATACACGTTATCTCTGATCCGGCTAAATGCTGTTTCCCCGCTCGCAGTGTTTCCCTTCCCTTTAGCAGATTTCCCTTTCAGGTGTAATTTCTTTCCATATTTGGCTTCGATGGCATTCCAGTCGATCATTACGCTGACTTTCCCGTATCCGTTATACCCGGTCGTCTCAATCGTCAGATATTTATTCAGATTGATCGTTGGCCTGGCATTTATTCGAATGATAAGGAATACGACCAAAAGGACAAGTACCGCAGCTGCTCCGACTATGATCATCCCTAATTTTTTATGATTCCGGGATTCCATGGCCTCCTGTCCATAGTTCACAGTCTGTGCCTGCCGGTACGGATTATTTGCCTGCCCGTTCTGCCAGGATGAGGCATTTGTCGCATCATCCTGCTGCCGGAACGTATTCTCGTGACCTTTCTCCTGAGACGGAGTATATGCATTCCCGATCTGACGGAAGTGACGGTTTCCGGTTCCTGCAGAGGCATACTTTTCGTAGTCCGGCGAACCGTTTTTGTATTCCTGATTATTATTTTCATTCAGAGGTGTACCGCAAACCATGCAAAATTTCGCATCGTCTGCGTTATATGCGCCGCAATTCTTACAAGTCATTCCTGTTTTCCTCCCTAAAAAGATTAGCTGAATTTATGCTGCTGTTAAATGATCCGAAGACAGTATCTCAGACCGGGACTGAATCCTGTCTGTGACTGATTTGTCACTCCTGTATATTGTTCAGAAGTGCTTTTCTCCATCTGAGACAATCATAACACTCCGCAGAAATATAATTGATTTTTCAGATGAACAGCAGGTTTTTTAGGATGAACAGCCATTCAGGAACACACTTGAGAATATGTGCACTCAAGTCATCACTTCAGAAACGTCTCAGCATTCCTGCCTCGACGCGCAGGGTGCGAAGCACCTTCCCCGATTCCGAGTCAGCGAAACAGGAACGTCTCGTTCATGCTCCCTGTCCTGTACCCGGCGAGATCCATGGATACATACGTGAATCCATACTCTTTCAAGGCTCTTACGACCGGGAGCCGATTTTCAAGAAGCTTTGGAAATTCTTCCGGAAGAACTTCGATCCTGGCCATCATTCCATGGATCCGGACCCTGAACTGCGAAAAGCCAAGATTGAACAGGAGCTGCTCCGCTCGGTCGACCATCGAAAGCTTCTCTATGGTGATCGTCTCCCCGTACACAAATCTGGATGCAAGACATGCGTAACTCGGTTTGTTCCACGTGGGAAGCCCGAAGTATCCGGACAGGGCCCGGATGTCGCTCTTTGTAAGTCCGCATGTACGAAGCGGGCTTTCTATCCCCAGCTCGGCGATAGCCGTAAGCCCCGGCCGGTAATCTCCAAGGTCATCAAGATTTGAACCCTCCGCGACCGTGTCGATCCCGTGTACGGCCGCTGCCCTCAGGATCTCCTGAAAAAGCGCCTTCTTACAGATGTAGCAGCGGTTCTTGGGATTCTCCCGAAAGCCCTCGACCTCCATTTCCCGGAACTCCACGATCTCCTGAAGGATTCCATGTTCCGCACAGAAGGCCTTCGCTTCAGCAAGTTCTCTCTTTGGAAATGCACCGGAAGCCGCAGTCACCGCAATCGCACGTTCACCCAGCGCTTCTTTCGCGGCATAAAGAAGGAGGGCGGAATCGACACCGCTTGAGAAGGCGACGGCGAGGCTTTGAAACGATCCGAGACAGGCCTTCAGCCTGTCATATTTTTCCAGCTGCTCTTTCGTTGGTACCCTTAAGGTATTTTCCATTTCACATCTCCTTCTTACGGTTTATTTCCCAGTGTTTTACTATGCATTCTTTCATATTCAAGAACGCCTCAGCGTTCTTGCCGCGCGTTTATCTCAGTGGGGGATTGAAACCCACCACTGAGACGAGCAGGATATTGACATATCCCCCGCTTATAGAAGCGGGGGTCTTCCCCACTGAGATAAACGTCTGCCGGTTTTCTGTCTACATGTATCTTCATTTTGCCGCCTTTTTGATATCGTACAGACTCTTCGGGAAAGAGCTGCCTGCTGTCGGCTGGATCACCCCGCACATCAGGTCATTTCGGCTCTCCGCGGACAGGCCGGTGTGCCGCAGAGGAATAAAAGAACCACTATACACAGCAGTCCCGGAAAGAATTTCGTATCTGCCATGTATAGTGGTTCATTTTCGCATACAACGCCCTTCAAGGGCTCAGTCAATGATCTCAGTCGATGATCTCTCCGTTGCTCTTGCAGACCTTCTGATACCAGAAGAAGGAATCTTTCCTGCTTCTTGCGAAATCACCGGTCCCGTCATCATGGCGGTCAACGTAGATAAATCCATAGCGCTTTGCATACTGGCCTGTTCCTGCGGAGACAAGGTCGATCGGACCCCATGTCGTGTACCCGATCAGCGGCACACCGTCCTTCACTGCCTCACGCATTGCCTTGATATGCTCACGGAAATAGTTGATACGATAATCATCATGGATAGAGCCGTCTTCCTCGACCTTATCGAACGCGCCGAAGCCGTTCTCGACGACCATAAGCGGTGTTCCCGGATAGCGGGACGCCAGCTTATTGAGCGTATAGCGAAGTCCGTCCGGATCGATCTGCCATCCCCAGTCGGATGCTTTGAGATACGGATTCTTGTTTCCGCCCATCATATTTCCCTTGACCTCTTCCGCACCTTCTTCGACTGTAACGCAGTTAGACATATAGTAGGAGAAGGTATAGAAGTCAACGGTCCCTTCCTTTATGATCGCCAGATCTTCCGCATTGTTCATGAATGCGGTATCAAGACCGAGGCTCTCATAATATGTCTTTGCGAAATACGGATATTCGCCGCGGATCTGGACATCTCCGCAGATATTGTTGCAGATATTGTCGCGCTTCTGGCACTCGAGAATATCCTTCGGATTCGGTGTCAGCGGATACCATGTGATATGGCAGATCATGTTACCGATCACGAAATCCGGATTGATCTTGTGGCCGGCGATGACCGTCTTTGCAGAGGCGACGAACTGATTGTGCAGCGCCTCAAATCTGACCTGCGGGTCATCCTTAAGCTCCGGAAGCGTGCAGCGCTCCGTCCTCGCGAGATCCTCGTCATACATGACGCCCAGACCGTACATAGCGCCCATCTTCGGCTCCATGACTGCAATGTTGATCTCGTTGAAAGTGAGCCAGTATTTTACTTTATCCTTATACCGCTCCATGACCGTCGTCGCATAGCGGATAAAGAGGTCGATGACGCGCCTGTCTGAGAATCCATGATATTTTGTCACGATCGCCCACGGGATCTCATAGTGGCAGAGTGTAACGAGCGGCTCGATCCCGTTCTTTTTGCACTCGTCAAAGACAGCATCATAAAATGCAAGTCCTTCCTCATTCGGCTCCGTATCGTCCCCGTTCGGGAAAATACGCGCCCAGTTCATGGACATACGGTAGCACTTAAATCCCATCTCACCGAAAAGCGCGATATCTTCCTTATAGTGGTGATACAGATCGATCGCCTGATGGGATGGATAGAACGTATCCTTTTCAATCGTCGGGCAGAACGTACGGGGAGTGTTCACATCGCCGCCGAGCAGCATATCCGGAACGGAAAGCCCCTTTCCGCCTTCAAGGTATGCGCCTTCGCACTGATTTGCGGCCGTCGCGCCGCCCCAAAGAAAACCGTCTCTGAAAACTGACATTTGTTGCTCCTTTCTGTAAAAGTATAGGCAGACGTGTCTTATATCTGACATTATAACACGGAAAACAGGTCCTGTCTGTCCATGTTTTTCGTTCCTATGTTCTCTTCCTGTACTTGCGAATCAAATCAATTCAAGTCTCGTTCGCGAGACTTGGCGCGGGATTCGGGTCAGCGTCAGCTGACATCTTCCAAACCGAATCCCTGCGCATCCTCGCGGAGCGTATATCTC
>CADABA010000038.1:55700-62249 GCA_902785985.1 uncultured Lachnospiraceae bacterium | reverse complement strand
TGGCGGGATCAGGCTTTCCCCCGTTTGCCTGATCCCGCTCATTTTATCTTACCACAGTATATTCTTCATCGCACAATACTCGTGATTTTAATCGAGTCCAGCACGTTGTCTCTCGGGCAGGACTTGAATTTTCGGAGTGACAGTCTTAACACCAGTCAGTACAGAATTGTTTTATGATATAATGCATATATAGATTTATCTTTCCGGAAAAGAGGAGCGTCTACATATGGGCGCATGGGCAGGTACGTTCTTTCAGGAACCAAAATTTGTTGTGAAAGGAGGATCTCAATGTCTTTTCTTGCAGGTTATATGGTACCGCATCCGCCAATCGCGGTCGCTGAGATCGGGAGAGGAGAAGAGCGGAAAATTCAGGCGACACTGGATGCTTTTTCGGAGGTCTCCCGGGACATCGCTGCAATCAGACCGGATACGATCATCCTGACATCTCCTCATTCTGTCATGTATCGTGACTATTTCCACATTTCTCCCGGGACAAGGGCAAAGGGAAATTTCGGCCGGTTTCGTGCGCCGGGCGTTAAGTTCGACGTAGGGTACGATGCAGAGCTCGTCCGGCAGATAGAAGACCTGTGTGAGAGCAACGGAGTGCCGGCAGGGACGATGGGCGAACTCGACAGGATGCTTGACCACGGAACAATGGTCCCTCTTTACTTTATTGATCAGTTTTACACAGACTACAGGCTTGTTCGGATCGGACTCTCAGGCCTTCCGCTTTCCATGCACTGGAAATTCGGCCGTCTCATTCAGGATGCAGTCGAAAAGAGCGGGAGACGAGCTGTCTTTATCGCGAGCGGGGATCTTGCGCATTGCCAGAAAGAGGATGGGCCATACGGATACCGTCCGTCCGGGCCCGCCTATGATAAGAAAATTATGGAAGTCATGGGAAAAGCCGATTTTGACTCCCTTCTCTCATTTGAAGAGAGTTTCCTCGATGACTGCATGGAATGCGGGCATCGTTCCTTTACCATTATGGGCGGAGCATTTGAAGGAACAGCTGTAAGTGTAAGAAAACTGTCGCATGAGGCGACCTTTGGAGTGGGATATGGAATCTGCATCTATCATCCGGTCTGAGAAGGGTCAGGAATATATAATTTCAGAACAAAAAACTGCGACAGCAGGAGAGAAGTATGCTGTCTGTCCTGTCTGTCCTCATCACTGCAGGCTCAAAGAAGGTGCTGTCGGGCTCTGCAGGGCACGCAGATGTGAGAACGGAAAGGTCGTTCCTGTCAATTATGGGATGGTGACAGCCCTTGCTCTGGACCCGATCGAGAAAAAACCGCTCCATTTCTTCCATCCGGGGAGCAGGATCCTGTCCGTAGGAAGTTTCGGCTGCAATCTTCACTGTCCGTTCTGTCAGAATCATGATATTGCTGAAGGGACGGCGAAAAGTACCGGAGCGGTGAGGATGTCTCCCGAGGAGATCCTTGAAGCTGCGGTCAATCTCCGCAGCCGGGGAAATATCGGGGTGGCATTTACCTACAACGAGGCGCTTGTCGGCTATGAATTTGTGAGGGATACGGCCAGACTGGTCCACGAAGCCGGCATGTACAATGCGCTTGTGACCAACGGCATGGCTGAGATGCCGATCCTTCTTGAGCTTCTCCCTTATATTGACGCAATGAATATCGATCTCAAGGCTTTCCGGCCTGAGCTCTATAAGTGGCTTGGAGGAAATCTGCAGACGGTCATGCGGTTCATTTCCCGGGCAGCAGAAGATGCCCATGTGGAGCTCACAACGCTCATAATACCCGGCAAAAACGATGATCTACGGGACATGGAGCAGGAGGCTTCCTGGATTGCTGAGATCGATCCGGAAATACCGCTGCACATTACGAGATACTTTCCGAGACACCGGATGACCGAGCCGCCTACGGATATCAGGAAGATGAGAGAGCTTATGTCAGTGGCAAAGAAATACCTGAAAAATGTATGCCGTATGCCTCGGAAATGTCTGATCTCTGATGCAGAATTCGTAAGTTATTGATGAATGCATAAATTTGACAGGAAACAGAAGATGGTTTGGAGGAACAACAATATGGATCTTTATGTACAGCTTGCCAGAAAAACGATAGAGACCTATATCCGCGACCGGAAGATCTATGAGCCGCAGCCGGAAGAGCTCACCGAGGAAATGAAAACCGGACAGGCCGGTGCCTTTCTGCGCGGCTGTATCGGAACGATTGCTCCGGTCCAGAAAGCGCTTTATCTGGAAATTATAGCAAACGCGATCTCTGCATCCACACGGGACCCGAGGTTTCCGCCGATCACAAAGAACGAACTTCCCGATCTTGAAATCAGTGTAGATGTTCTCGGGGAGGCGGAGGAAATACCGTCGGAGGATTATCTTGATGTGAAGCGGTACGGCGTGATCGTGTCGAAGGGAAGGCGGCGGGGACTCCTGTTGCCAGACCTTGAAGGTGTAGACAATGTGGAGACACAGGTGGCGATTGCGAAGATGAAGGCCGGGATCCGTGAGGAGGATACGGACGTGGTGCTCATGAGGTTCGAGGTGATAAGGCATGAGGAGCGGTGAGTGGGTCAAGATGGCGGGATTGTACTCACGTTGAATAAGAAAAATGGTTGTGCGGGTGTGTGGGGCGATGTATAATATCGATATGCATCTATTCCACAAACGCGAGTTTAACGAAAAGATGGACAGGCAGAATATGTACGTATGTATGTATTGTGCTGTCCATCTGTTTCGTTAAACTCGTAGGCACTATAATGGACAATTCCATCTGTTTCGTTAAACTCGTAGGCACTGTAATGGACAATTCCATCTGTTTCGATAAACGAGGTGATTTTTTATGGCTGACCGCACCACCTACCGCGAACACGGGAAGTCCTCTCGGAGCTGCCTCCCTTTGTCAAAGACTATTTCCGGTCGATCGACACCACGACGACCACCCGGACCCGTATTTCCTATGCCTACGATCTCCGTGTCTTCTTCGAATTCCTGAAATCACAGAATCCTCTTTACAAAGAATATGCTCTCAGAGACTTCACGCTCGAAGACCTGGATCACGTCTCCGCCGTTGACATCGAGGAATACATGGAGTATCTGAAACTCTATGAAACGCCTGAGGACCGTCAGAATACGTCTGCCCTGAACACCAACGGAGTCGTCGGCATCAAACGCAAATTATCGGCTCTGAGAAGCTTCTACGGCTATCTCTTTAAGCGTCAGATGCTCAGAACGAATCCCACAGTTCTTATAGATATGCCTAAAATCCACGAGCGAACGATAGTTCGACTGGAGGCTGATGAGGTGGCAATTCTTCTCGATTACATCGAAAACTGTGAACAGACCCTGCAGGGAAAAGCTCTTGCTTACTATAAAAAGACAAAAGAGCGCGACCTCGCGCTTGTCACGCTTCTTCTCGGGACCGGGATCCGTGTCTCCGAGTGCGTCGGACTCGATGTCGAAGATATTGATTTCAGAAATAATGGAATCCGTATTATCAGGAAGGGTGGAAATGAGGCGATCGTTTACTTCGGTGAGGAAGTTGAACGGGCACTGAAGAACTATCTTGAGATCCGCAGGGGGATTACTCCGGTGGCCGGTCATGAACACGCTCTTTTTTATTCTACACAGCGGCGCAGGATGACGATCCGTTCTGTCGAGAACCTTGTCGAAAAGTACGCCTCCGCCGTGACAACGACCAAGAAAATCACGCCGCACAAACTGAGGAGCACCTATGGTACAGCCCTCTACAGGGAGACCGGCGACATCTATCTGGTCGCCGATGTGCTGGGACACAAGGATGTAAACACGACCAGGAGGCATTATGCGGCAATGGATGATGCACAGCGCCGCAGGGCTGCAGGCGCCGTCCGGCTGCGGGAAGACACGGACACATAAGGAAATATGCTTTGTTCAAAATCCCCCTTCGTTTTGGCACAGAACAGCCGGGCAGCATTCTTGTTCTTTATTAAAAAATTACTTATTTCTTACAGATAGTATTTGATAAAATAATTATTGCAATACAATCGATCACTGTTATAACAAAAAACACTGTAGAGAAAAATGCTGGCAGTACTGTTTCCCAGATTGCCAGGATAAAAATCATAAGTGTTATCAGCGCCATGCCGATTCCGACTACTCTGCAAAGCTTTTTTGTATCATATCTGTTCTTTTCATCTCTGCCTGCCGTATTATAACCGGCAATAAGATTCGCTCCATGTCCTGAGATAAGGATAAGGCTGATAATTAAAAACAGAATTCCTATTATCCAAACGATCCAATCCGGTCCGCTGCTGATTTCTTTTAGTGTCATGAGCGTATCCTCTCAATTACTGATTTATTCCTGGCACTAATATAACCGGAGGCTATCTCCGACTTCAACATCTTTCTGTCATTCTTATTTTTTTGGAAAACCCGTATAGGAAAACAGCTGGATTGATGGTTGACATAACGCGCGGATATCTGCATGACGGTTAACATAAGCCATGGTTTGAAGTTGTATGGTTTACGTAATTTTCGGATCCTGTGGAGAATGCCGGACGGGTGCCCGTCTTCCCCGCAGGAGCAGGCCTGACCGGAAGATTTTCAGCAAGAGCTTTACATGGTGATTCTTCAGCCGGCTTTATTCAAAACGACGATAAAACCGGATTTTTTTTGATATTTCTACGTCAATTTCCATGTGATAAATGTTGGATTATGCTCTAAAAATGTTATAATAATACGGTACAGGTCACATTTCTGGCTGGATAATGCATCTTTAGAAGGAGATCGTTTTATGTGACCGGAAAGAGGGATCCGGGACCACGTTCGAAACCGGAAGATCGGTGGGCTTACGGGTCGGCATCCGAACGGACAGGTGTAGATAAAGAAGTGTAAAAGGAGGAAGTAACAGGATGTTTTTAAAATTCATACTTGCGCTGCTGCCTATTATCTGGCTCATTGTAGCCATGAGTATCCTGAAATGGCCGGGGTATCGTGCGTGCTTCATGGCACTGGTCGTCACGATCGTGATCGCGATTTTCGGATGGAAGCTCAGCATTATCAATACCGCGACTGCAGCACTTGAAGGAATCTGCAACGCGCTCTGGCCGATCATCATCGTTATTCTTGCAGCACTCTTTACGTATAACCTGACACTGAAGACCGGAGCCATGGAAAAGATCAAAGCCATGCTGGCAGGCGTCTCCACAGACCGCCGCATCCTTATGCTTCTGATCGCCTTCGGTTTCGGTAATTTCATGGAAGGTATGGCGGGCTTCGGAACTGCCGTCGCGATCCCTGCCGGCATCCTTGTAGGTCTCGGATTTGATCCGATCCTCTCGATCGTATCCTGCCTGATCATCAATTCGACGCCTACGGCCTTCGGATCGGTCGGTGTTCCGACAAACACCATGTCCAATATTACAGGGATCCCATCCGTTGAAATCGCAGGAAAAGTTGCGCTGATCCAGCTGGTGGTCTCATTCATTATTCCGTTCATCGCTGTAGTCGTCATCGGCAAGGGCTTTAAGGCACTGAAAGGTCTTGTTCCGTTCATTCTGATCGCGGATGTGACATTCCTCGCACCTCAGTTCGTCGTTGCAAATGTGATCGGACCGGATCTTGCCAATATCATCGGTGCAATTATATCCATGGTCGCCATGATCATTGCAGCGATGAAGCTTCCGATGAAGAAATATCCGGAGTTCGAGGTCAAAAAAACAGGCGGGAGTTCCAAGGGACTTACAGCAAAAGAAGCGTTGGTCGCCTGGTCGCCCTTCATTCTGATCTTCGTCTTCCTGCTGCTTTCATCTACACTCGTCCCGATCATTCATGATCCGCTTGCGTCGATCAATTCAAAAATCTCGTTCTATGCGGGTGAGAATCCGGCGACACTCACATTCTACTGGATCAATACACCCGGCGTACTGATCCTGATTGCCGGATTTATCGGCGGCCTGATCCAGGGAGCGAGCGTCGGGGAAATATTCGGCGTCCTCGGCACAACGGTCAGGAACAATGTAAAAACGATCATCACGATCTGCTCAGTTCTTTCAGTCGCAAAGATCATGGGGTCGCGAAGGTGCTTGTCGCTGTGGCAGGGGATAAGTTCCCGCTGATTTCCCCGCTGATCGGAACGATCGGAGGATTTGTCACCGGATCCGGAACGTCTACTACTGCCCTCTTCGGCCAGCTTCAGGTCGAGACAGCCAAGGCGATCGGGGCAAACCCGACATGGCTTGCAGCTGCGAACCTCATGGGCGCAGGAATCGGAAAGATGATCTGTCCGCAGAGTATCGCGATCGGTACAGCTGCCTGCGGCCTGACCGGAGCTGAGAGCAAGATCCTTGGCAAATGCGCAGCCTATACACTTCTCTTTGCCGCGATCGGCGGAATCGTCTGCTTTGTATTCCCGATGATCGGTCTGGTCTGAGATTCATCTCATGATTGAAATCAAGAGAAGTCTGCGTCAGAGATTAAACTGAACGTTCAAGTCTCGCTCGCGAGACTTGGCGCGGGATTCGTGTCAGCGTCAGCTGACATAATACCGAAACGAATCCCTGCGCATCCTCGCGTGCCTATGCATG
>CADABA010000038.1:0-55688 GCA_902785985.1 uncultured Lachnospiraceae bacterium | reverse complement strand
CGCATCCTCGCGTGCCTATGCATGCGTAGCAATGCTCCTGTGGAGCATTGTGGAGCTGAGCGTATATCTCAGTGGGGGATTGACACCCGCCACTGAGACTGGTTTGTTGCCCCCGCCTATAGAGGCGGGGGGCATCTCACACTGAGATATAATGGGAACAGGGCTGCCGCAATGCGGCAGCCCTGTTTTGGTGTTAATCTATATTCCGGATCTGGCGTATGAAAAGAATCTGCTTCAGCTGATCATACGGTTTTTGAGGATGTACTCTCAGACTCGTAGACGACCGGTACAGAGGAGGTCGATCCGGTGGCGAAATCTTTTACTTCATCCGGCAGCGGCACCTCATCGTTCTTTACTTCCATCCAAGTGATGACACCTTTTTCGACTTTTACTTCAATCTCGTAGCGTTGATCGCTCTCTGTCTTTTCCCAGTTACGTGCATAAAGGAAACAGATCTCAGTAGTTCCATCCCCCTTTGCCTTGAAGGTAGCCGGTGGACGGGATGCCGGTGAGTTTTGCGGTCAGAGTGTCGTTTACTGCACTCAGATCCATTTCTGTCGTATCGGTACTGCGGCTGATATTGATGGAAGATGATGTACTCCCGCAGGCTGTGAGGCAAAAAGTGATTGCTGCGACGAGCGCGAGCGCTCCTTTCATTGATTTTTTCATAATTTTATTCCTCCTGGTATAATCGTATTCATATTGATTTTCCCGTTTTTTCGGGTCCATCCATTATAGTTTCCAGGTTTATCAATTGTTGCATCCGGATTTAATCTATGATACAGAGTTTTCGTGACTTTCTTTTGTTTCCCCGGAAGCCCCGGGATTATATTCGTTTTCAGACGTTTTTACGGAATTCTTTTCTTTTCCCTCAGCGGAGGAATCCTCGCCGAAAAGAAGCTTCTCTATCTTTCTTTTCTCAGCGGCAGCTTTCCCGCTTTGCTTCCGAAAGTGCATATCCGCGTCCTTTTCGGTCTCGTCGAAGACTTTTTCATCAATGATCTGATCGATCGTCCGATCCCAGTTAGATTCGACAAGCTTCGGTTCATGCATTTTTGCGAGATCGCTCTTCTGCTTCAGACGGAAATAGAGACTTGCATTTTCAGGCTTTCGTTCTGTATAAACGACTTTATGCGTGACGGGATCGATACTGTCGAGCAGGCGGTAGGCTTCGATATCGCCGGGGAGATTCTTCTCTACGTCTTTCTCAAGAATAAAGGTCTGAATAAAGGTGGTCAGCACGGCACAGATCGGCACGCTGATGATCATTCCGGGAACGCCGAAAAGACCGCTTCCGATCAGGATGGCGACGAGCACCATAAAGCTTGAAACACCGACCGAGTTTCCAAGGATCCTCGGTCCGAGAAAGTTCCCGTCGAACTGCTGAAGCAGAATAATGAAGATCAGGAAATAAAGAGCCTTCAGCGGATCCACACAGAATACAAGGAATGCCGTCGGAACCGCACCGATGAACGGTCCGAAGAAAGGAATGATATTGGTCACACCGATGATGACGGATACGAGCAGCGAATAAGGGATATTGAGGATTGTCATCCCGAAATAGCAGATCACACCGATGATTATTGAATCCAGGATCTTTCCGATCAGGAAGCCGCCGAACTTTTCATCTGCGAAGCGCAGATTTTTGATCAGACGGTTCGCTCCGGAGACCGGGACGAGCGCATAAAGCATCCTGCGGAACCTGGCAGTCAGCCTTTCTTTGGCACAGAGGATATATACCGAGACGATGAGCCCGAGAAATGCATTCCGGATAAAGACGAGAACGCCTTTCAGGGAATCCGTGACCTGGGCCATGATCTGTTCCACCTGAGGTTCCATCTGCTCATAGAACCAGGCGACGAGGCGGTTTGCATAATTGGCTATGACTTCACTCGAGTTCGCTGCAAGTTCTGAATTTTTCATATGTTCAATCAGTGTGCCGGAGAGCCAGTTCTGGGCGTTCCGAATGTAGCCCGGGAAACTGGTCATGATATTCCGGACACTGCTGACCAGTTCCGGAAGAAGCATTGCGAGCAGAACGTAGATGAGAAGGATCAGCAGGGAGGCAGAAATCAGCGAGCTGATTACACGGATTGCCCGCATGCCCCGGTCCTCCGGCAGTTTTTTAGCTCTGCCAAGGACCAGAAGGATCAGATTCTCAATGAGCTGCATCGGCGAGCTCAGAATATAGGCCAGAACGAAACCGTAAATGATAGGTGTGAGAACTGACAGGAACCGTCTGATCCCCGCAAAGAGAACAGCTCCCCGGAACAGTACGAAATACAAGAGCATCGCAATCACAATGATGCCGAGGGCCAGCCCTGCGACCAGTCTGGTTTTCTCATCTAGCTTCTTATCCATTGAACCCGTCCTTAAGCGATCCTTTCATTTCAGTGTTTTCAGTAACTGTTCAAAATAATCCGGCAGAGGGGCTGTGTATTCGCAGTAGAGCCCCGTAGAAGGATGAATAAAGCCTGTTACGCTTGCGTGAAGAGTCTGCCCCTCCAGTTTAAACGGACACTTCTGAGGGCCGTAGACAGCGTCTCCGAGCAGGGGGTGGCCGATGGAGGTCATGTGTACACGGATCTGATGTGTCCGACCCGTCTCCAGCGTGAATTCGCAGAAGGTATAATTCCGGAAGCGCCTTAGTACGCGGTAATGTGTAACGGCCTCTTTTCCCCCGGTCTTCACGACAGCCATCTTTTTCCGGTCCTTCGGATCTCTCCCGATATTGCCCTCGATCGTTCCGGTATCGTTCCGGACTACTCCGCATACGATGCCGTGATAGATCCTCGTCACAGAATGTACCTGGAGCTGTTCGGCAATCTTTCTGTGTGCCGCATCATTCTTGCAGATGATGAGCGCTCCTGTCGTGTCTTTATCGATCCGGTGGACGATGCCCGGCCTCAGAACGCCGTTAATTCCCGAAAGACTCTCTCCGCAGTGATAGAGAACTGCATTGACAAGGGTACCGTCCGGGTGTCCCGGTGCCGGATGTACGGTCATCCCCTTGGGCTTATTGACGATAAGGAGGTCATTATCCTCGTAAAGGATGTCCAGAGGGATCGCTTCGGGGCGGATCTCCAGGACCTCCGGGTCAGGGATCCGAATCTCAACTGTCTCCCCTTCCATCATTTTGCGGCTGCTTTTGACCGGTTTTCCGTCAATAAGAACAGCGTCCTCCGCGATCAGTTCCTGTATCCTTGATCTTGAGAGATCCGGCAGCTTCCCGGCAAGAAAACGGTCGCAGCGCGTCCCGATGCCCTCTTCCTCAACAGTTAAAATTTGAATCGTATCTGCCATCAGCCTTTTTTCTTCTTCATAAATTCAAAGTCAGCGTCTTTATAGTAAAAGACCGTGAAAATGAAAAACGCGATTGCCCCGCATGTCACATAGATATCCGCCACATTAAAGATCGGGAAATCGATCAGCTTAAAATACAGGAAATCCCTGACATAGGAAAGCATCATCCGGTCTATGAAATTCCCGATTGCACCCGCTGCAATTTCAGGAAATAGAATACTGCGAGGGCAAGGAACACCAGCGTGATCAGGATGAAGAATATTCTCTTATTCTGCAGGATCCCGAAGGCCGCACCGTGATTCTCAAGGTAGCGCAGCTCGAACACGCCGGGAATCAGCTCGACCGGTCCGCCGGCAAGCGCCTGCCTGGCCTGACTTTTTGTCAGAAGATCCAGGGCGATGAGGAGGATCATACAGCCGATGGCACAAAAAACCTGTTTCTTTTTTTCACTCTTCATAGACAATCTCATCTCCGTTTATGAAACGTATTCCGGCAAGGAGCTCTTCATCGGTCACATCAGCGGCGATAAAGGCTTTTCCGATTTCTTCAAGAAGAATAAATCGGATCTGTCCGCCGGCCATCTTCTTATCAGACTTTGTGAGGCGGAGGATCTCGTTGTCATCGATGCCGTCCGCAAATATGGGCAGTCCGAACGCAAAGCATACGTCGCGGATCTCATAGAGCTCTTCCGTACCGATCAGACCGCGCCCGTGGCTGATGGAAGCGGCAGCGATCAGGCCGAGCCCGACACACATTCCATGAAGAAGCTCAAAATTTTTGTATTTCTCTATGGCATGTCCGATCGTATGTCCGAGATTGAGCAGGGCGCGCTCTCCCTTTTCCGTCGGATCGCGCTGAACGATCGCCTCCTTGATCCCGGCGGTCGTCTTCACCATCTCAAGGACCGTCTCCGGATCCCGCTCCCCGATCTCATACATATTGCCCAGGAGCCAGCCGAAAAAGTCCTCGTCAGCCAGCAGGGCGGATTTCAGTACCTCACCCATACCGGATGCGAACTGTTCATCGGAGAGTGTCGAAAGGACCGCAGGATTCGTGTACACGAATTCAGGCATGTGGAATGCTCCGACCATATTCTTATAGCCCTTGAAATCGACGCCGGTCTTCCCGCCCATGCTGGAGTCCACCTGCGCGAGAAGAGTCGTCGGGACTTGAACATACTTAATGCCCCGGAGATACGTCGCCGCTGCAAAGCCGGTCATATCCCCCACTACTCCTCCGCCGAGTGCCAGCAGGCTGTCTGTTCTGTCATAGTGGTGCTCCAGCAGAAACTCGTACAGCTTCTCGATTGACATAAGATTTTTATGTTCTTCTCCGGCGGGAAACGCAAAGACGTCGACCTGGGAAAAGCATTTTTCACAGAAAGACTTAACGGCGTCCGCATAGAGCGGGCATGTATTCGTGTCACCGACAATACAGACGCGCGTTCCTTTGATGGAGGAAGCCTCGTAGGCTTCCGTTAAGAGATCAAATGAATTGCTGAAGTAATGTTCCATAATACTCCTCCGTAAAAATGGGAGAAGACTCACTGCATGCAAATCGGCATCTGCCGCTTACAGAAGCGGGAGTCTTTCCCACTGAGATAAAAAGAAGCACCCGGATGGCTCCTTTAATATTTGGATCGCATGGAAGGCAGATCGAACGCCCCGCTCAGAATACTTTGTACATCTCCTGAAATATCGACATCCTCCGGCGTGAGAATAAATATATAACTGGAAATTCTCTGCAGGCTGCCATTCAGAGAATAGCATGCTCCGCAGGTAAAATCTATGATCCTCTGGGCAGTATCGACGTCGATACCCTCAAGATTCAGAACAACTGTACAGGACGCCATCAGCGTGTCTGCTATGTCCTTTGTATCCTCCATGGTCGTCGGCCGGATCACATTTACTTCCATCGGCGACAGACCGCGCTTTTTCGGGGCAGGCTTTACCTTTTTTGCGGAAGTTTCTTTTCTCGAAGAATACTCTCTGGATGAGCTTGATGAGTAGGAAGAAGAACTATCTTCGTCTAAAGAATCATCATAGTCGTCTTCGTCATCATAGTCGTCGTAATCGTCTGCTTTCTTCTTTTTTGAGAACCGGTCAAAGAATCTTTTCCTGGGCTTTTCTTCCTCAAATTCCTCGTCGTCCTCATCCTCATCATAATCATCGTCGTAATCGTCTTCCTCTTCGTCCAGGAAGTCGTCATCGTCGTAATCGTCGTTCAGCTTGATCGCATCAAGAAATCTATCAAAAAATCCCATCGGTTACTATCTCCATTCTCTATTTCGCCGGATAATCGCGCTTTCCGAAAATACTTGTACCGACTCTAACAATTGTAGATCCCTCTTCAAGCGCAACCTCATAGTCATTAGACATCCCCATACTGAGCATATCTACTGTTACATTATCAATATTTTTATTTGCTATGTCAACACTTAAATGGGCCAAATTTCGGAAGTGAATGCGGTCTTCCTCCGGATCTTCGACGAATGGAGCGCTTGTCATAAGGCCGCGCACCTGTACATGCGGAAGAAGACTGATCTCGCGGATCAGGGCTTCCGCCTCATCCGCGGACACGCCGAACTTGGTATCCTCCCCTGCTATATTGACTTCGATGAGAATCGGAATTATCCGGCCGTGCTTTGCAGCTTCTTTCTCGATCGTCCGTGCAAGCTCGATCGAGTCCACCGAATGGATCATGGAGATATACTCCGCGATATATTTGACTTTGTTGCGCTGCAGATGTCCGATCATGTGCCAGCGGATATCTTTCGGGAGGTCATCATGTTTCTGCCTGAGCTCCTGAATATAATTCTCCCCAAAATCCCTCTGACCTGCATTGTAGAGGGTAAGGATGTCTTCCTCGGGCTTTGTCTTGCTGACCGCACAGAGCGTAACGTCTTCGGCTGACCGCCCGCTCCGCCTGCATGCCTCATTTATCTTTTCTTTCACTTCTCTAAGATTGTCTGCTAACATGCTTTTCCTCCGTCAGCCTGTCATTATATCGTATTGTTTTCGAACAGAGCATTCTCTGCCATACATTTTTACGTCAGCGTGTCGTTATGTCGGATTCTTTTACATCTGAAGATTTTTCCACAATAAAGTCGAACTGAGTTATTCCGTACGAGGTCCCGTTCTCGACCAGACAGAACTGTTCGTTCTTGTCAATTATATTGACTTTTCTGAAGACCGCGTAACCTTTGTTCATGGAATAGACGCCTTCAAGCACCGCTGTGTCACGAACGATGAACCGGTCGGATGAAGATCCGTCCTTTATGATGACATCTCCCTCCGAGAATTCGGAGGTATCCACGTAATACCGGCCGTCTTTCAGCTCATAGAGTGTCGGAGAGACGAACGTGACCATCTCGCTGCCGTCGTTTGCTTTGCTGACCTTCAGGAAGCCGGTCTCGGTCGTACTGCCGCCGTAGGAGGCATATTCTTTCGGGATCACGAAAAAAGTCTTTGTTACGATCGATGTGACAGGAACTTTAAGGCCGGTCGCGGTATTTGTCACGAGCTCGATATCAATGAACCGGCTGTCTATGAACCTGAGAAGGCCTGTGGAGAAATCAAGCTTTCCGTAATACTCCCCGTTTTTTCCGGGGAAAACGCTGAAAGCGGCAGTCTGGGTGCTGCCATCCTGAAGGAACTTGACCCGGATCGTCTGACGGTCGGCAAGCTGAATGACCTGCCTGGCAGTAAGAGGAATGATCAGTGTCCAGTTCTCTGAGTTGACGATCTTATAGACCTGCTGCCCTGTACGGACCTGTCCGTTTGTCTTCAGGACCGTCTGTTTATAGGAGTTCCGGTCCATATCATCTGCAGTAATGTTTTTTATATCGAAAGATTCATAACCGTCGAGCGTGTAAGAGACGATCCCGTCTGCCGGAGATGTGGCGATCGTCTGACTCCCGATCGTGACGGAATTCTTTCCTTTCATTTCCGCAAGGTCAGAGGTATCGAGAAGAGAATTGTCGAGGACCCGCCCCTCGATCCTGTTCTTAAAGGAGTAGGTCTCGTTGAATGTCACGGAGTCAAAGGAGGCTGAGAAATCTCTGACATCCTGCCCGATCGCATTGAGACTGTCATCTGAAAGTTCGGATTCCTCGCTGATCTGAGCAGTCGGGCTGACGGAGTACACCGCTCCGTACTTTTTCACTTTTGAATTATCCCTTACATAATATGTGATATAACCGCCGGCGTCAGCATTGAC
Organism: uncultured Lachnospiraceae bacterium; assembly: GCA_902785985.1. Lineage (GTDB taxonomy): Bacteria > Bacillota > Clostridia > Lachnospirales > Lachnospiraceae > Chordicoccus. Next base: position 48,167 of record CADABA010000038.1, on the reverse strand, counting down.
GATCGCTTCCTCGCGGATCGCCAGCGCGGTATAAGTCCGGTTCTTCGCGAGCGGTCCCGATATGACCTGAAAAGACTTGACGTGAGATCTCGTCAGGAAGAGGATGACGGTTATGACCATATAGAGAAAAACCGCTCCAAAAATAATTGTTCCGATATTCGGCCTTAGATGCCGAATATCGGAAAATGTAAAATTACGATTTTGACTGTTATTGTTCATGAATATCAGAGAGCGATGAGGACTTTCTCCTGAAGTTCCTCCGCAAGATCATCTTTGTTGGCAGAGATTGAAATATAGAAATCTACATTGAATTTAGTGCTGATGCCTTCAAGCTCATTGATAGTCGTCAGAAGATCGTCCGCCTCTTCGCCTAGTCTGGCGATCTTCAGGAAATTATCAAAATACATCTGCTCCAGGTCGTTATCCTGTGAGATAATTCCGCAGACAAAACCAACGAACTGCTCACTGTTGCTGATCGGGTAACGGGATACATCAATAAGACGGATATACATGTGCTTGCTGCTCTTATCAAGATAAACGATATTCCCGTCCGCTTTTTTGATCTGTTCGTTGACATGAGCCAGGATGCTTGTAGTTTTTCCTTTGCCTCTCTGTCCAACAATTAAACGAACCATAATTCGTTCTCCTCCTTTACGTTTCTTTTTCAGTCTATTCTGTTCCTACGAAATGGAAAGCTGTTTGCTTATGTTAATTATAAGTTATCGAATGTTAAAAAACAAGGTCAATTAATCTGAGATAAAAGTATGTTCATATCCTCGTAGAGATCGCTTGAATTCTGCGCTCCCATGATAATGGAAATGAAGGGCTGGCCGAACGCATTCTGCGACATGATGGCCAGACAGTGCCCTGCAGCATCCGTTGTCCCTGTCTTTCCGCCCAGTACGACAACGTCTTTCGGCGGCCTGGTTTCGCCGGTAAGGTACTCGTCTGTGGAATCAAGATTGATCGCTTTGGGATTTTCGTCAGAATCCGTATAATCGAGCTCATACTTTCCAAGCTGCATGATACTTCTGAAATCCGTGTAGGTAATCGCTTCGTTGAGCATAAGATAGATATCATACACGGTCGTATAGTGATCCGTATCGTGCAGACCGGTCGGATTCGTAAAATGCGAATTGGTAGCGCCGATCTCCACGAGTTCCTGATTCATGAGATCGACGAAGGTCTCCACAGAGCCGCCTCCGATATAGCGGGCAAGGACCATGGCCGCATCGTTCCCCGAATGTACGAGAAGGCCGTGCAGCAGCTCTCTGACGGTCACTCTGTCTCCGATCCTGAAGCCGACGACCTGTGACCCCGCTTCGAGCTCCAGATCGCGCCAGATGACTGTCACAACTTCATCCATATTCCCATACTTCAGCGTGAGGATGGCTGTCATGATCTTGGTGATGGAAGCGGGATAGATCCGCTCATGCATATTTTTGGAGAACAGGACTTCCCGGTTGTCAAGAGACATGAGGGCTGCACTCTCTCCTTCCCGGAGAACAATTGCCTCATTGCCGACGTCATCAGATGACACACAGAGTCCGTATGCGAAAGCACGTGTCGTGTCGAGCGCAATTTCCTCCTTCGAATTATAGACCATATCGTGATTGGAATAGATTTTCGGAATCGATACAGCCTGTGCTCTCTGTACTGACAGCACTGCGAAGAGTATGACTGCACACAGGACCGCGCCGAATACAGCGGCCCCTGTGATGACCGTTCTGCGTGAGATCTTCAGCGTTTTTTTCTGTTTCTTCTTTCCGGAAGCCTTTTTTCGGACAGCTCCGGATCCCGCAGATTTTACAGTGCCGGATTTCGCAGGTTTCGCGCCGGCCTCCTCATACTTTACACTGCCGGATTTCGCAGGTTCTGCGGCAGCTCCTGCAGTTTTTACGGACCCGGACTTTACAGGTCTTACGTCAGCTCCTTCCGTCCTTGCAGCATCGGACTTCGCAGGTCTTACGGCAGCTCCTTCCGTCCTTGCAGCATCGGACTTCGCAGGTCTTACGGCAGCATCTTCCGTCTTTACAGCACCGGATCTGACGGTCTTTACGCCGGTTCCATCCGTTTTTACAGCACCGGATTTCGCAGGTTTTTCATTCATACGAACATCCTCCGTTTGCTTCTCGGCCGCCGGGTCCTGCTCTCGGGAATTTCAATCTTGCTCTGCAGACCGACATTGAGGACCATGCCCATTCCCATATAAAGGCTTACAAGGGATGTCAGACCGTAGCTGACAAAGGGAAGCGGTGTTCCTGTGTTGGGGAGCATTCGCGTCGCAACGCCGATATTGATAAAGCTCTGGATCGAGACAATGGAGGCCATTCCGGCGCAGATCAGTTTTCCTGACAGGTCCTTGGCTTTTCGGCACGTGTGCAGACACTCCAGACAGATCAGCAACAAAAGCAGGACGATCCCGGTACTTCCGAGGAAGCCAAGTTCCTCTCCCGCTACGGCAAAGATAAAGTCTGTCTGGATCTGGGAAATGAAATTTCCCTTGTTCGCTGATGAAACATCCGAATTGTTGAGACCCTTTCCGGTCAGCATTCCGCTTCCGATCGCCGTAACGGAATTGTTCTGCTGGGTCGTGTCGTCCGAGTACTCTTCGGCGTCCGGATTCAGGAAAGCCATGATTCTCTGCCGCTGGTAGTCACGGATCAGATGCTGATCAGGTCTTGTGACGATCAGCATAAAAATCGCTCCGAGGATCGCCGTGACCATCACCGCGCTGAAAATGATCTTATAGGAGAGTCCTGCACAGTAATACAGAATACTGAAGATCACAAGGATCGTGACCGTGTTCTTCAGGTCCGGCTGGCTTGCAACGAGAAACAGCGGCAGGGCTATGAGAAGCAGGGACTGCAGGACAAAACGCGGTTTGTTCAGTTCATTTTCATGATCCATGAAATATTTTGAGAAAAAAATTACGAGCAGGATCTTGGATAGCTCTACCGGCTGAAAACGCAGGCCGAATATGGAGATCCACCGCGTCGCTCCGCCTGCATCGGACCCGACAAAGAGAACGAGAAGAAGCAGAACGATGTTCGCGATATAGATGATGCTGTAAAAGTTCATGATCCAGGAGAAGTCCGTGAGCGACAGGATGATCATAACGATAACGCCAAGTATAACGCCGCCCAGCTGGCGGGTCTGCAGAGCAGACTGTGCAGAACCTACCAGCAGAACGCCGAGCGCTGAGAGTGTACCCAGCCACAGGACCAGTCTGAAATTATAATCTTTTAATTTGTACTGTTTTAGCATGATGCCTCAAAAAACCCCCGTCAGTCAGTCTGTGCCTGGGAAATGAATTCTGTGCGCGCTGTTCCGGTGATGATCGTTGCCGGATCTGCCAGACCGAAATAATACTGATAGATATCTTTGCCAACGAGCATGGCATTGGTCGAAGAATAACCGTTACCGATACGGATCGCCATGGCGATCTGAGGATCCTCATACGGTGCGTATGTGATGAACATGGAGTGTGACGGTTTGGTCTTCGACTCTTCGGCCGTTCCCGTCTTTCCGGCAACGCTGAGAGGAACGTCATAGAATTCTTCCTTGGCGTTCATCACGGAGAGCATGCCTTCATGGATCGCATACCAGGTGGTATCGCTGAGACTCAGTGTGCTCAGAATGGCAGGCGTGTACTCTTCGATCAGGTTTTCTTCCGCGTCCGTGACCCGGTCGATCATGGATAAGCTGTAGCTGGTACCGCTGTTCGCAAGCGTCGTCACATATCTTGCGAGCTGCGTCGTCGTGAACGCATGCGTCCCCTGTCCGATCGCAGACGGGACCGCATACTGGTCAGAAAGAGCTTGCCGAGCGACAGTGAATCAGACCAGTTCCCCTCTGCATTGATGCCCAGCTGGTAGGCGACATTGGAGAAGAAAACGTTGCAGGAGTTCTGGATGCCTCCGATGACATTCAGGATCCCGTGTCCGGTCTTGAGCCAGCAGTTCAGCGGCGTCTCGATGAGCTCGAACCTTCCGTTGCATTCAAAGATCGTGTCGAGAGAGATCGCGTTCTCCTCCAGTCCCGCAGTGGTCGTGACGAGCTTGAACGTCGATCCGGGCGCTGTCGTCTGCTGAGTCGCCTTATTGTAGAACGGTCTGGACTTATCTTCAGCCAGAAGGTTGTAGTAGGAGACATCCATTGTATTCGCAAGGCGGTTATTGTCGTAGCCCGGATATGTCACGCACGCAAGGATCTCTCCGGTCTTCGGATCCGTGATGACCGTGGAACCGGAGCAGGGATCGAGCGCGAGCATGGCCGGTGTCAGGACCAGATCATGGATCTTGGCGATGATGAGACTGAACGGATCGATCACACCGCTCGTGAAATCTTCATACTTTCCGTCTGCCTTGTCAAAAACGCCCTGATCATAGAGAACGTTGATCAGAAGTCCGCCGGAGATCCTGTCCTGCTTGAGAAGGTATTTGTACAGCATTTTGCTGAAATCCCTGTCTGTCGAGAGATATCTCTGGATATAAGCAGAAAGCTGCGTATAGATCTCTGACGAGTTGAGATATGTATCATCGTTCGTGAAGACAGAGACGTCGATCCAGTTGCGGCTTGCCGCATAGGTCAGATATTCCCGCAGAGAGATCGTCTCGTCACGCGTCCAGGCAAGATAGGTCGTATCCGTCCTGTCGATGAGTGTGCTGTTCAGAATTTTCGTCTGGGACATGAGGAGATCGTTTACGATGTAGCTCTCATATTCCTTCATTTCATCTGAAAGATTCCTGTAAGGCTTCGGGTTATTGCCGGTCAGCTCGGCGTTGAGCTCTGCAAAGACCTCATCCTGCTTCGTGTTGAACTGGGCAGCGAGCTCGAGTTCGTATTCGGAAGCGCCGACATTTTCAAGACGTGTGATATCCAGCACATTGTTCGCGACGATTGCTTCGTATACATCGTAAATCGGAATACGGATATCAGCCTGATCTTCTACTTCGGACACATCGAACTCTTTTGCATCTATGATGACGCTTTCCAGAACGCCGGCGATACGCTGCTCCAGGATACGGTATGTCGCATACTGCAGTCCGCTGTCGATCGTCAGATAGACGTTGTTGCCGGCTGTCGGCTGGATCGTGGATGCCTTATCAATCTTCAGGACCTTACCGAGATTGTCGACATAGACCGTCTCCTGTCCGTCAAAACCCTGCAGGGTCGTCTCCATGACCTTCTCAATGCCTGATTTACCGACGATTGAATTGCTCGAATAGTTGGAATTCACAGCCTGAAGCTCACTGAGTTCTTCCGAGGAGACCTTTCCTGTATATCCGATCAGGGATGCAAAACACTCAGGGTTGTTGTAGATGCGGACGGTATCATCAACGATATCGATTCCGATCAGAGAGTCCATGTTCTCCGTCAGATCCGCCACGGACTCATCGGAGAGGGATGTGGCGATCGTGACCGGCAGGTACTTCCGGTAACTGGTCGTAAAGAGCTGATAACGGACATACATGATATCCAGGACATCCTGCTTCGAGAGTTCTGCAGGCATGCCGTGGGAAGTCATCTCCTCTCCTGTGTAGGGGTCTTTCTTTCTGATGATCGCGAAACGCTCTTCACTCTGAAGATAGGCGATCATCTCCTCAGCCGTAGAGTTGGCCTCTTTTTCCGTCATATCCGCGATCTTTGCGTAGCCGTATACGTCTGCCTTGAAACGCTCGAGTGTGCGGCCTGTCACATTGAATGCATATTCTCCGTTTTCATCGAGTATGACGTGGAAGTCATTATCAAGGGAATCGCCGTGAGAGGTAAGAATACGGCCGATCCGGTAAGCTTCCCCGTTCAGGGAAAGGGCTTTTTCACGGTAGGAAGGGTACGTGCCGGAATCTTCGATCGTGAGGGAGTAGGAAAGCTCATTCGACGCAAGCACGTTCCCGTTCCGGTCATAGATAATGCCGCGTGAAGCCTTCAGTGTCCTCGTCTTGGTCGTCTGGAGACTGAAATTCTCGCGGTACCTTGCTCCGTCTATGATCTGCAGATTATAAAGTCTGTTGATCAGGATGAAAGAAAGGACGCAGAACAGGACCGTAAGGACGCTTGTGCGGCCGATCTTCGTGTTTTTAAGCAAACGTTTTAATCTCTTATCCAAAGGGACTGCCTCTCCTCTTTCTGTCTGTCTATCAGAGCGTGATTGATCTTAAAGAGCAGACGATAAAATATAAGTGTGATGAGGACTGTATAGATGATTTCAGGCAGAATGATCTGTGTGAAATAAATACCGAACTCAAGTCTGCCTCTGAGAAGGAATCCGAACACGTAAATATACATGCTGTAGATAAAATCCGTGACGGCGACAAGGATAATGGGCATCTTCACGTCTTCGTCAAAGAAGACATGGCAGAAATGTCCGGTCCCATAGCCGATCAGCAGATAAATGAGCGCATGAAAACCGAGCGTCCTGCTGTAGAAGAGATCTATGAGAAGACCGCATAAAAATCCGACAACAAGACCCTCTTTTTTTCCCTGCATAAATGCCAGAGAGACTGTCAGGAACAGAAGCAGATTCGGCGAGACGCCGGTCACGGTCTGCAGCTGAAAGACAGTCGTCTGCAGTATATAAAAAAGCCACAGAATGACAAAAATCACGACTTTACGTCTCAATTGGACATCTCCTTCGTCTGTTTCAGTTCCTTGATGACAAGGACTTCCCGGATGTTTTTGAAATCGGCAGCCGGAATGAGCGTTCCGGACTTTGTAAGATGGTTCGAGTCTTCTTCGATTTCCGCGACATAGCCAATGAGAAGGCCTGTCAGAAATTTCGTGCTGATATTGGATGTGACGATCGCAGTTCCCTCCGTCACGACCTCATCGCGGTCCTTGAGCTCCGAAAATTCGATTTTTCCGCTGTCCATCATGGAGAGATTTCCGCTGACAACACAGGTGTCGGAAGTCGACGCGATCATCCCGCTGATACTGCTTGCATCGTCGATGATCGTACGCACGGTGGACCAGTTCTCTCCGGTCTCGGTGATGATCCCGATCAGACCGCTTCCGGCAAGCACGTTCATATCGACTGCGAGACCGTCTGCAGTTCCCTTGTTGATGACAAAGGTGCTGTACCAGTTCCCCGGATCTTTGGAAATGACCGAAGCCGCGACTTTTGTATATTCAGGATACTCCTGATCCAGTTCATAGAGGTCCTCGAGGCGCTTCAGCTCTGCCTGCGCCTGGATGAGCTGCGTATTCTGTGCTGTGAGCTCATCGATCTTCGCGCGGAGCTCTTCATTTTCCGCGTTCAGCTTCTGCACATTTTTGAAACCGGAAGACCAGTCAAGCAGAGAGTTTCCGACCCGGTTCACGCCGTTCTGAAAAGGTGTGATGACAGTGCCGGCGATCGTATAGAGGGGACCCTGAGAATTTTCCCTCGTGAAAGTCGCAAGGATAAGCGTGATGCATATGATGACCAGAACGATCAGAACGTGTCTGCTCTTCAGGAGGCCATTTAAAAATTTTCGCGTTTTTCTCATTTTTTCTTTCCTATCGTGTAAGCCCACTTGTGAAGGGCCTTGTGCCGGATAATTTCTTCAAGACCTCTGATCGTGCACATCTCGTAGTAATTCGGCAGGTTGACATTGCAGCCGATGTGCTTCTTCAGGTAGCGGTCGACATAAGGGATCCGTGCAGTCCCGCCGGAGAGATAGATCCCGTCCCGGTTCACTGAATCGCGGATCTGCGGAGGTGTGCGTTCGAGAAAGATCCGGATCTCTTCCGCGAGCTGGGACATCTGTCCTCTGACCGCGCGGCATACGATTCCTGACGTCACGGAAGCTTCCCTCGGAAGACCGGAGAGGGTGTCCATACCGAATACACTTCTCTCCTCATGGATGTCCTCCCCGAGTGTGGCGATGACAGCCTTCAGCCTCTTCGCGGTGCGGTGACCGACCAGAAGATTCTCCTTTCTCCGGATCATGTCGCAGATCGCCTCATTGAGCTGTCTTCCGCCGATCGGGATATCCTTGCTGATAATGACCTGTTCGTTCGCGATGACGGAAATCCCGGTACTCTCCCCGCCCATATTGACGATCATGGATCCGCGGGTCTTGGAAAGCGGGATCCCCATTGCGACTGCGTCACAGATGGCACGGTCGACAAGGAAGACCTTGGGGCTTCTAAGGTAGCCAGCGTGGCTCATCGCGTAATATGCCCGCTTCTCGATCTCGGACATGTTGACGGGAACGGAGAAATAGACGATCGGCGCGTAGCCGGTCTGTTTATCGATTCTTCTCAGCATCGTGCGCATGACATATTCGACCTGGGCGACGTCGGCGATCCGACCGCCTCGGACAGGCTGCGCAACTTCGATATTGGCGGGAGTCCGTTCGTACATTTCCCACGCATCGTTTCCGACCGCAATGACATCCGTGCCATTCCGGATCGCTATCATATTATTTTCAGTAAGTGTCTGCCCCGATGCCTGGCTGAATACCTTGATCTGGCTCGTCCCGAGGTCGACACCATATGCGTTATGTATGATCATAGTCCTCTCCGGGGATAAGAATATCGCTTTCGTTAAAACTGATATAGCAGTTATCACCGATAATAATGTGGTCGAGAAGATTGATCCCGATGAGCTGTCCCGCCGCATAGACACGATGTGTCAGGCGGATGTCCTCTTCCGACGGAGTCGGGTCGCCGCTGGGATGATTGTGCAGCAAAATAATGCTCACCGCCCTGCAGCGGAGAGCCGCAATAAAGAGCTCCCTCGTGGACATGACCGCGTAGTTCACGGTTCCCTTTGACAGGATTTCCTCCGAGATCAGCCCGTTTTTGGTATCAAGCATCATGCAAATGAAAGAACCTGTCTGGCCCTGTATGTCGAGATCCTTTTTGCCAGCTCGCCCACGCATTTCAGCTGGATCGCCTTGACCTGACCGATTCCCGGCACAGTCATGAGCTCGCTCACGGACAGATGACAGATCCCCAGAAGACCGGAGTTCCCGGATTCAAGGTGAAGGATCTGGTCTGCCAGAAAGACAGCGGAAGCGCCCTTTGTCCCTGAGCGTATTATGACAGCCAGAAGCTCCTGATCCGAAAGTGAGGACGGACCGTAGAGCAGGCATCGCTCGTAGGGGCGAGTCAAATCAGCATCTTCTCTTGTAAGTAAATTTTTCATACTGCCTCTTTTTCCTTCCGGATCGCGAACGGATAGTGAGGCAATCGTATTTTAGCATAAAAGAGAGGGGCTGTACATTGGTCCTTCATTGATTTTTCGATGAATTCGCAAAGATCCCCCGGAAAAAGAGGGCGTTTCTTCAGCATACTTTATCTGACTCAAACTTCCCACATGCATTTATGAGGCGGCGACTGGGAATAAAGGATGCGGGAAGTTTTAGTATCTGAAAACGGAGTGCATGAATTCAACGGGGGCTGATCGCCTTATATTTTCGGATAATCGCCTCCGAGACCCGCACACCGTCCATCGCGGCGGACATGATCCCTCCCGCGTATCCTGCGCCTTCTCCTGCCGGATAAAGACCGCCTACGGATGAGACAAGCATATCATTCCGAACGATACGAACGGGGGACGAAGAACGGCTCTCTACTCCTGAGAGGATCGCATCCGGGCGGTCAAAACCTCTTATCTTTTTCCCGAATGCGCTGATTCCCGAGACCAGACAATTCGACATGAAGTCCGGCAGGATCTCCCGAAGATCAGCGAAGCCGGCAGCTCCTTTTGTACAGGATTCGAATTCTCCGTAGCCGGACGAGACGGTGCCGCTTACGAAGTCTCCGTAAAGCTGCTGAGGGATCTTACCTGCGAGGGTATCAAAGGCAAGCTTCTCCAGACTTTTCTGAAAAGCGATTCCGGAAAGGGGCCCTCTGTACTGCGCGTCTGCATATGAATTAAAATCCGACGGCGAGACGGTGATAATGAGGGCGCTGTTCGCATTTTTTGAGTCACGGCCCGAATAACTCATCCCGTTAACGGCAAGGTACCCCTTCTCCGAGGAACTGTTGACGACATAACCGCCCGGACACATGCAGAAGGAGTAGACTCCCCGTCCGTCCTCCGCCCTGTGGGTAAGTTTATAGGGGGCGGGACCGGTCTCCGGCGGAGCAGCCTGCCCGTACTGTGAGAAGTCGATCATTTCCTGCGGATGCTCTATGCGAAGCCCGCAGGCAAAAGCCTTTGATTCGAGCAGAACGCCGCTCTCAAGCAGCATGCGGAATGTGTCGCGGGCAGAGTGACCCGGCGCGAGCACACAGATATCCGCCGGAATTTCCCGGGAACCGTTCACCAGTACGGAGGAAATAGAGCCGGATGCCGAGGCGGTAAATCCGGTCATCTTTGAGGAAAAGTGATATTCCCCGCCAAGCTCTTCTATTCTCTTTCGCATACGGACGAGGATAGGGATCAGTTCATCCGTCCCGACGTGCGGGCGTCTGTCATAGAGAATGTTCACCGGAGCGCCGAATTCCACGAATGCCTGTTTTACGAACAGGCCTCGAAGCCCGGGATCTTTGACGGACGTATTAAGCTTTCCGTCTGAGAAGGTGCCGGCTCCTCCTTCTCCGAACTGGACGTTGCACTCCGGATCGAGCGGACCGCCTTCAAAGAACCTTGTGACCTTAGCCGATCTTGTCAGCGCGTCCTCTCCCCTCTCCAGAATGATCGGCTGCATGCCGGCCAGAGCGAGATGATAGGCTGCGAAAAGACCGCAGGGCCCGCTGCCGACTACGACCGGCCTGTGGGCCGGCAGTTCATTTCCGTGTTCGGGAAAGCGATAGATCTGCGGGGAAATTGACATAATGTTTTTATGTCTCCTCCCTCTTTTCAGGATCTGTGTCTCCCCGGTAACATCGGCATCCAGTGTGTACACAAAAAAGAGGTCCGGCTTCTGTCTGGCATCGATGGACCGGCTTGCGATGACAAGACGTCTGATCGCGCTCTCATCGACCCGAAGGGCTGCAGCAGCCTTTTTTTTGAGGGCTCCGGGATCATGTGTCACCGGGAGCTTCAGTTCAGTGATCCGTATCATACACCATCTATCTCCTTTGCAGCGGCGCGGCCTGCCAGAACGCCGGTGGACCATGCGAACTGCAGATTCCACCCCCCGCAGGCAGCGTCTATATCGAGAAGCTCCCCCGTGAGGAAAAGCCCCGGATGCTGGCGCGATTCACAGGTTTCGGCATTTACCGCGTCCGTGGCGACCCCTCCCCCGAGGACCTGGGCATACCGGGCACCCAGAGTTCCTTTTAGCTTCAGTCTGAATGACTTGATCGACTGCGTGAGGGCGCGTGTATCCGTAAGTGTATTTTTTCGCGTCAGGACCGGGATCAGTTTTTCCGGAAAAAGTCCCGTGAGGAGGAGATCCGGCTCATTCCGCCTCAGGCTTTCCTTTCTGAAATCCAGGAAGGCGCGGAGCGCTTCCGTATCCATATCCGGAAAGAAATCGATTTTTATACTGCAGCTCTGCCCCGCATCCATCAGTTTTGCCGCGTTTCCGCTGATACAGAAGACCGGAATGCCTGAGATCCCGTAATCGGTGAGCTGGAGCTGTCCTTCCTCCGAGGAAATGAAGAGATCTCCCGTGTACAGAGAGACCTTTCCGGACACACGGACGCCTGCCCATCCGGGCTTTCCGACGCTTTCTGTAATGAGAGGCACGAGCGCGGGTATTCTGTTAACGCAGGGAAGACCAAGTTCGGCTGCCAGAGACGGACCGTTTTCTTCCTCGGAATCCGAAAGCGATGCGGAGGAGCCGGTCGCGAGGATGACTTTATCCGCATGATAGGTCCAGGTCTTTGTGGATACATCGAACCCGGGCGCGGTCCTGACAATGCTGGTGACCGTCTCGTTGTTCTTGATCTTAATGTGCAGACGGCTGCATTCCAGAAGAATGTTCTTTGCGACGGATTCGGCCTGCTCGCTATAAGGATAGACCCAGCCGTCATGGTTCGTCGTGTAGACTCCGAGGCTGAGGAACAGGGCGATCGTCTCCTGAACAGAGAAATTCTTCAGGACAGCATGCGCAAAAGACGGATCTGTTCCGTGATAGACAAAGCGGTCTGACCCGGTATTTGTGAGATTACATCTTCCGTTGCCGGTGCGCAGAAGCTTCATGAGAGGCTTCTTACTGCGCTCGAGTACTGTGACCGATGCGCCCCGTCTCGCTGCTGTGATCGCGGCGATGAGACCGGAAGCGCCTCCTCCCACGACAAGGATATCAGGGTTTTTCATTTTATTCCTCATGGGCGGGAAGAGTTACAAGTCCCGCCTCCTTCATGCACTGAAGAGACATCAGAATGCCGAGTTTTGCGGAAGGCCATGTGAGGCCGCCCTGAAAATAGACATTGTAGGGCGGGCGGATCGGCCCGTCCGCTGACAGCTCGATCGAGGAGCCGTTCACGAACGCTCCTGCCGCCATAATGACCGGGTCATCATAGCCAGGCATATCCCAGGGCTCCGGTGTCACATGCGAGTCGACCGGAGCTGCTTTCTGGATCCCTCTGCAGAAGGCGATGACTGCTTCGGGGGAACCGAGCGTGATCGCCTGAATAATATCATGTCTGCTCTCCCGACTGTCAGGAAGGACCGGATATCCGAGCGCTTCATAGATGGCAGCCGCAAAAACTGCGCCCTTAAGGGCTGATGCGGTGACGACCGGAGCCATGAAGAATCCCTGATAAAATGAGGAATTTACGCCCAGAGAGGGTCCGACCTCGGCGCCGAGACCCGGACAGGTCATTCGGTAAGAGGCGTTCTCCACATATTCTTTCCTGCCGGTAATATAACCGCCGACAGGGGCCAGTCCTCCGCCCGGATTCTTGATGAGCGACCCCACAACAAGATCTGCTCCGACGTCGGAGGGTTCGATCGTCTCGACAAATTCCCCGTAGCAGTTGTCTACCATACAGATCACATCGGGTCTCACGGACTTTACGCATTCAATTGCTTCGCCGATCCGGGACACAGAGAGCGTCCTTCTGTTCGCATACCCTTTGGACCGCTGAATCGTGACGAGACGTATTTTCTCATCAGAGAGCGCTTCCCGGATTCCGGGAAGATCGAAACTGCCGTCAGGAAGAAGATCGACCTGGCCGTAGGAAATGCCATACTCCGCAAGAGATCCTCTCGATTTCCGGATCCCGATGACCTCCTCCAGTGTATCGTATGGTCTGCCGGCGACGGAGAGCATCTTATCCCCGGGTCTCAGATTTCCGGCGAGCGCAATGGAGAGCGCATGGGTCCCGCACGAGATGAGCGGACGGACGAGCGCGGCTTCCGTATGAAAGACTTTTGTATAGACCTCCTCCAGAGTATCTCTGCCCAGATCGTTGTACCCGTAGCCCGTCGAAGTCCCGAGGCAGGCCTCACTGACCCGGCAGGTCTGCATTGCGTGAATGACCTTCAGCTGGTTATATTCGGCAGTTTTGTCGATCCCGTCAAATCTCTCCCTGAGAGCGCAGCATATGTTTTCTCCGAAAGAAAGAACATACGGGTCAATGCCGCAGGATGTATAAAGTGTACCCAGTTCTTCTCCTACCAATTTCTTTTCTGTTCCTCTCATTTCTTTACAGTATACAGGCGCCTGCGAAACTCTGTGCAAAATGGTCTTGAGTGAATGTCAGAAGTTCCCGCGCGGAACACGTTCGAATGTTCATAGAATTCCCATGAAGCATAGACTTTCGCAATTGCCTGTTTTACAGTACAGTGTTTTTACGTGACATGAAAAAAGCCGTTTCAGGTGCATCGCACCTGCTCGGCGCGCGAGGAACGCAGAGGCGTTCCTGATGATATTCAGCGGAGTGATATGCCTGGATCCGTTCAGGCCTTCCCGACATGTCCCGGGATCGGACTCGGATCCTGTACCGCGATCTTAAGTTCGCGCTGCGCGGTCTCCGCCATATACTCCGCGATTTTTATTGAATCTCCTCCGAAATCGGCACGGTCGATCCACCGCGCATCCCGCTCCCTGCGGAACCACGTGAGCTGACGCTTAGCGAAATGCCTTGTATCCCGCTTCAGGATCCGCACGCCCTCCTCGTAAGGAATTTTCCCATCAAGTACATCGAGCATTTCCTTATAGCCGAGCCCCTGCATGGATACCATGTCCCGTCGAAGACCCATCGCCCGGAGATAGGCCACTTCATCGAGAAGCCCTTCCTCCATCATGAAATCCACACGGCGGTCGATCCGTTCATACAGTGTTTTCCTCGCTTCACTGATCACGAAAAACAGGAGGTCATAGGGAGTTTCACGCTGTTTTTCCGCCTCATTGTGGTCGGAAATCTTATTCCCGGTTTCCCTGTAAAATTCCAGCGCGCGGATCACCCGTTTCATGTTATTCGGATGGATCTGCTCCGCCGCACAGGGATCGACCGCTGCAAGCCGGCTGTGAAGGGCATCGGCACCGTTTTTTTCGGCGTAGGAAAGAAGTTCGTTCCGGTAATCCGGATCGGCGAACGTGTCCGTAAAATCGATGTCACGCGTGACAGCCTGTATGTAGAACCCCGTGCCGCCGCACAAAATCGGAATATGTCCGCGTGCATGGATCTCATGGACGTAAGCTTTGGCCATTTCCTTAAATCGCGCGACATCGAAACTCTCACAGGGATCAGCGACGTCGATCATATAGTGGGGAATGCCCATCATCTCCTCCAGGGTGATCTTCGCGGATCCGATATCCATGTGCCGGTATACCTGCATGGAGTCCGCCGAGATGATCTCACCGCCGATGCGTCTTGCAAGTTCTACCGCGCATTCGCTCTTTCCGGCAGCAGTCGGGCCGGCGACAACAATCAGGGGGATTTTTGTGTTTTCATTTTCCAAATCGGTGCCTCCTCAGATGATGCGTTTGAACCGTTTTTCGAGATCCTTCTCCGAGAAGGAGATGATTGTCGGACGGCCATGCGGGCAGTGATAGGGATCTTCGCAGGTGAAAAGTTCATCGAGCAGGGCTTCTGCCTCCCGTACGGAGAGAACGTCTCCGCCCTTGACGGCAGCTTTGCAGGCCTCTGTCGCGACCCGATGGATATAGATCTCAAGTTTTTTCGGATCGGAGCTCACCTCGAGATGGTCGAGCATTTCATTGAAAAGGCGCTTTGAGCCCAATGCGCTCATATGATGCGGAACAGCTGAGATTTTATACTCTCTTCCGCCGAATGGCTCGATCTCGAAGCCGGCCCGGGAAAATGCGTCCGAATACTCCTCGTACAGCGCCTGCTCGTCCATATTCAGCGATACGACGATCGGGGGTTCGATCTGCTGGGATGAGACGGACGACGTTTCATACTCTTTCATAAAACGCGTATAGAGAACCTTCTCGTGGGCTGCATGCTGGTCGATCATGAAGAGCCGGTCGCCGTACTCGACGATCCAGTACGTCCTGAAAGCGCAGCCGAGAATGCGGCGATCCGGTTTTGCGGCGATGTCGAGAAATCCCGGGAGGGTCTGCTGCTCATAGAGCTCTTCACTTTTCTCTGATCCGTGACCGGCTCCTGTGCCCGATCTCTTCTCTGATGCGGTCAGTGTGTGCTCCTGCGAGTCGACACTTTTATGAGGCGAAGTTTCTCCGCCACTTCCGTCCTGAGTATCTTCCTCCGAAGGCTTCTGCTGTGCAGAAGCAGCATCGGCCGGACCGCGGTTCTCGCAGGCCCTGCCCATCTCCGTGCGGAACAGGCTGCCGGATTCCGTCTCGGAAGCGTTTCCCGTTTCAAAGGTGTCCTGACGGGTCTTCTCCGAAGAAGTTCCGGAAGACAGTGAGGTCCCGGCAGAAACCGGTGAACCCCCTCCGCCGATATCGTAAGTGACCGGCGTTTTCACCTGAGAAGCCGGGACTTTGAATCCATAGGAAGCATCTGCCTCCCGGATCATGTCCTGCTCTTTTGCTTTCTGCATGATCATCTGCCGTTCGAAAGGCTCCGGATTTTTATATTTCACGGGCTTTTCCTGCTTCACGGAAGGCTTTTCAGGCGGATTCAGGCTCTGACGGATGATCATCTCCTGGTCATAGAGAGTCTTCCTGATGCAGTCTGAGACGGCACGCATGATGAGGCGCTCATCCGAGAAACGGACATCCATTTTTGTCGGATGTACATTCACATCCACCAGCTGTCCGTCGACCGTGATCGAAAGACACGTGAACGGATACTGATGCTGCATCAGCTTGTTTCCATAGCCATCCTCGATCCCGAGGGAGATGACGCGGCTCTTTACATATCGTCCGTTCACATAATAGTTTTCGAAGTTCCGGTTCCCGCGGGAAACAGAGGGCTTTGCGATAAAGCCCGTAATTTTGATTCCCTGCACATCGTAATCGACCGGAAGGATCTCGGATGCGAGTTCTCTTCCGTAAATGTGATAGATCGTATCCCGCACTTTTCCGCTTCCGGCCGTGGTTATGCGGCTCGTCCCGTTGACAATAAAATCGAATGCAATCCCGGGATTCGAAAGCGCAAGCTGCTCGACATATGCTCCGACATGGGCGGCTTCTGTCATGGCAGTTTTCAGGAATTTCGCCCTGGCCGGTGTATTATAGAATATGTCCCGCACAATGAACGTCGTCCCGTCAGGAGCTCCGATCTCCTCGAAGAGCTTCTCTCTCCCGCCCTCCAGTACATAACGGATGGCTGTCAGCTCATCCGGCTGCTTTGTGATGAGCTCGACCCTGCTCACCGCTGCGATGCTGGAGAGAGCTTCGCCCCGGAAACCAAGGGAGCCGATCTCGATGAGATCCTCCACGGACATGATCTTCGATGTTGCGTGCCGCAGGAATGCAAGACGTATTTCGTCCGGCGCGATTCCCTTTCCATCGTCCGTGACGCGGATCATGGTTATCCCGCCGTCCCGGATCTCAACGGTGATATGGGTCGCTCCGGCGTCGATCGCGTTCTCGACGACCTCGCCGGCCGCTATTTTATCGATCGTATTCTGATCCAGAACATGTATCTGACTCATTGATTTCTCCATCTGTTATTCAGCTTATTCTGAAGCCTGTAGAGCTCATTCAATGCCTCGATCGGCGTGAGGGTCGAGACATCGATCTCACTGAGTTCTTTCAGGACATCTTCATCTTTCACCGTGTCGAAAAGGGTCATCTGCGTGAGATCGACCTCGTCATAGTGGACAGGCTTGTGCTTTTTCGCCGTGTGTGCGGAGACCGTCTCGATTGCTGAAGTGATATCCGCCTTTGAGAGTTCTCCCACGAGCTGCTGTGCCCTCGTGAGGACTGCTTCCGGAACGCCGGCCAGGCGGGCGACCTGCACGCCGTAGCTCTTGTCCGCGCCGCCCTTCACGATCTTTCGCAGGAAAACGATGGTATCGCCCTTCTCCCGGACGGCAATGCAGAAATTGTTGACGCCGTCGATCTTGCCCTCGAGCTCCGTGAGCTCGTGATAATGTGTGGCAAAAAGCGTCTTTGCACCGATGATCTTGCGGTCCGCGATATATTCCACGACTGCCCAGGCGATCGAAAGCCCGTCAAAAGTCGATGTCCCGCGGCCGATCTCATCGAGTATGAGCAGACTTCGGGACGTCGCGGACTTCAGGATATTCGCGACTTCCGTCATCTCGACCATAAAGGTACTCTGCCCGCTCGCCAGGTCATCCGACGCGCCGACGCGGGTGAAGATCCTGTCCACGATACCGATCTTTGCTGATTTTGCCGGAACGAAGCTCCCGATCTGCGCCATGAGGACGATCAGGGCGGTCTGTCTCATATAGGTGGATTTACCGGCCATATTCGGTCCGGTGATGATTGAAATTCTCTTTTTCTTATTGTCGAGAACCGTGTCATTCGGAACGAAGGCTTCGCTCTTGATCATTTTCTCTACGACTGGATGCCGTCCCTGCCGGATGTCAATGACGCCGTCCGTCGCGATGACCGGGCGGACATAGCGGTTCTTCCTTGCGACTTCCGAGAAGGATGCGTAGACATCGATCTCGGCGACGATCTTCGCGGCGTTCTGGATCCGCGGGATATTTTCCCCGATCTTATCGCGGACGGCACTGTAAAGCTCGTACTCCAGTGTCCCGAGACGGTCTTCCGCGCCGAGGATCTTGTCTTCAAGCTCCTTGAGACGCGGCATGGTGTAGCGCTCTCCGCCGACGAGTGTCTGCTTTCGCGTATAGGTATCCGGGACCTTGTCCTTAAAGGAATTTGACACTTCGATGACATACCCGAAAACTCTGTTGTATTTTACTTTGAGTGTACTGATCCCGGTCTTCGCCTTCTCCTCGGCTTCGAGATCCATGAGCCATGTTTTTCCCTCGGTCCTTGCGCTTCTGTACGCGTCCACCTCCTCGTTGTAGTGGTCACGGATAATTCCGCCCTCCTTCATCGCGAGCGGCGGATCGTCGATGATCGCGCTCCCGATCAGATCGCAGAGATCTTCCAGCGTATCAAAATTCTCGTAAAATGAACGAAATCTGTCGGCCGGAAGCTCCGCAAGCAGCTGCTTAATATGCGGGAGCATCTCCATCGAGGATTTGAGTGCGATAAGGTCTCTCGGATTGGCGCTCCTGATACTGATTTTCGCCGCAAGCCGCTCCAGATCGTAGACCGGTCCGAGATATTCGCGGATCTCGGCGCAGGTGATCTCATTTTCATTGAGAGCCCCGACCGCACAGAGACGCTCGTCGATGGCCTCCTTTGACAGGAGCGGCTGCTCGATCCAGCTGCGCAGGAGCCGTCCGCCCATCGCTGTTCTTGTCCGATCCAGGATCCAGAAAAGAGATCCGCGTTTTTCTTTCTCGCGGAGAGTCTCCGTGAGCTCGAGATTCCGCATGGTGGAGCCGTCGAGGACCATGAATTCTCCGGAGTGATACGGACGGATCTCCGTAATGTGGGAGAGGTCTGTCTTCTGCGTCTCGAAAAGGTAGGAAAGAAGCGCGCCTGCAGCACAGATCCCACAGGAGAAATCCGCGATTCCAAGGCCTTCCAGTGAGCTCACATGGAAGTGATCGAGGATCGTCGTCCTGCAGACCGTATCATCGAAATATCTGGGATCCATCGTCTCGATCAGGATCCCGAGTCTGCCGCTGAGCTCATCTACGTCCAGGCCGGACATGATGAGCGATTCGCTGCAGATGATCTCGCGCGGGGCGATTTTATAAATCTCATCTGTGAGGGCTCTCAGTTTGTCGACTTCCGTCAGAATGAACTCCCCTGTTGAGACGTCGCAGGCGGCGATCCCGAACCGGTCCTCCACGCAGACAACGCTCATGAGAAAGATGTTCCGGTTCTCGTCCCCCTCTGCGATATCCATGTTCGTTCCGGGTGTAACGACGCGGGTCACTTCCCGCTTTACAAGACCTTTCGCGAGCTTCGGATCCTCGACCTGGTCACAGATCGCGACCTTCTGCCCTTTTTTGATGAGTCTGGAGACATAGACGTCCAGGGCATGGAAGGGGACTCCGCACATCGGAGCGCGCTCAGGAAGACCGCATTCCTTTCCGGTCAGAGTGAGCTCTAGAAGCCCCGAGACGTCACCGACTCGATACATAAGTACGCAGTCTTTGTACTGTTCCTTTACTTTTTTGTACTCCTGCATCATTGGGGAGAGTGCCATGTGATAACCATCCTTCTTTATTCGCTGAAGCGGATTTCCGTCGACATATGAGTGCAGTCTGTCCTCTCTGATCGGAACATGCGGCCCCTGTGCGCCTTAGGAGCATTGTTTCGCATGATCATGAAAGCGAGGATACGAAGGAATTCGGTTCGGTGATATGCAGTTCGTGCCGACCCGAATCCGGCGCTTTCGTCTCGAGCGCGAGAATTAAACTCAGCGGGGGATTGAAACCCGCCGCTTAAGACGAGCAGGATATTGTTTTACCCGCCGTTTGCCGAAGCGAGGGGCTGCACTGAGATACGTCCTGCAGCCGCTGCTTCTGTACCGGAAAATCAGTCGACCGGGCCTTCCTGAACTTCCCCCAGATAATAGAAGCCCCTGCACTCCCGAAGAAGTACCGGAACGATTTTGCCGATCATGGACGCATCTCCCGGGAGATGGACGACCAGGTTGTGACCGATTCTTCCGGTCACGAGGCCGGGCTCTTTATTCAGCTCCTCGACCAGAACGTTGTGTACCTGTCCCTCGAACCTTGCGCACCGCTCTTCCGCTGTCTCTTTGATCGTGGCCAAAAGCCGGTCAAAGCGCGCGTGCGCAACCTCGTCCGGAACCTGGTCCGGCATGGATGCCGCCGGAGTTCCTGTCCTCTTTGAGTAGATGAAGGTGAATGCGCTGTCGTAGCCGACCTCACGCACAAGGCGGAGCGTCCCTTCAAAGTCCTCCTCGGTCTCGCCCGGAAAACCAACGATAATATCCGTTGTCAGGGAAATATCCGGCATCGCTTCCCGCAGTTTTTTTACAAGGCCCATATAGCGGTCAAGATCGTAGTGGCGGTTCATTTTCCTGAGAAGCCTGTCGCTTCCCGCCTGGACCGGGAGATGGAGATGACGGCAGACGAGAGGATTCTCCGCCATGACCGCTATCAGTTCATCGGACAGATCCTTCGGGTGCGAGGTCATAAAACGGACTCTCTTAAGACCGGGTACCCTGCAGACTTCCTGAAGGAGCTTCGCAAAGCTGTAGGGTTCCTCAAAAGTTTTCCCATAGGAATTAACATTCTGGCCGAGCAGCATGATCTCAACGACACCGTCACTGACAAGATTCCGCACTTCCTGAAGGATCTCCTCCGGCCGTCTTGAGATTTCCCGTCCCCGCACATACGGGACGATGCAGTAGGTGCAGAAATTATTACAGCCGTACATGATATTGACGCCGGATTTGAAGGGATACTTGCGGGACACCGGAAGGCTCTCAGGAAGATACGGGGTCGAATCAAGGATTTCTATGACCCGCTTTTTCTCCCGGATCGTCTTAAGAAGTAGCTCCGGAAATTCATAGAGGTTATGCGTCCCGAAAATCAGATCGACAAAGGAATAACTCTTTTTGATCTTCTCCACAACATGCTTTTCCTGCATCATGCAGCCGCACAGGCCGATGACCATATCTTTCTTTTTCTTCTTGACGCTGTTCAGATGACCGAGGCGTCCGTAGACGTGCTGATCTGCATTTTCACGGACCGTGCAGGTATTGTAAATAACAAAGTCCGCCTCATCCTCACTGTCCGTATTTTCAAAGCCGGCCGCGGCAAATATTCCGCGGATCTTCTCGGAATCGCGGGCATTCATCTGGCATCCGAACGTCGTTACATTGGACTTGAGCGGCCGTCCGAGTGTCTGCTCAAGTTCAAGGACATAAGATCTCGTCTCCGCGATGAACTCCATCTGACGGCGGGCTTCGGAACGCTGTTCCTCTGTACTTTTCAAACTGGTCTGCATAAAACCTCCGTGTTATTTAAGATATATGGCAATCCAAAAGGCTTTGCCGGCAGAAGATGCCTTCCGCAGGAAATGCTTTATTCCCCGTGCCGCATATTCTGCAGATAATCGACCCAGTAGAACTCTTCTCTCGGGTGATTCATGAAGATCGTTCCGACATGCTCACCCTCCATGATCCGGTGAATAACGTGGAAATCATCCGCATTCGCGATCACCATATCCGATCCCGTTGAGGTGGCGATCTCCGCGGCGATCAGCTTTGTCGCCATTCCGCCCGTGCCGTAACCGCTTCCTGTGGAGCCTTTCGCCATATTCATAAAGTGATTGTCCAGATGATCCACCTCTGAGATAAAGACAGCGTCCGGGTTCCTGTGGGGATCATCCGTGTAGAGGCCGTCGATGTCGGAAAGAAGCAGAAGAAGATCCGCCTTGACCAGGGCAGCAACGACTGCGGAGAGTCGATCGTTATCGCCGAACTCGATATCATAAGTAGCGACCGAGTCGTTCTCATTCACGATCGGAATGATGCCCATCTTAAAGAGCTGATTAAAGGTATTCCGCGCATGTACGCGGCTCTCACCATCCGTGACGGTCTTCTTTGTCATGAGGATCTGGGCTGTAGTCTGACCGTACTCGGAAAAGAGCTTCTGGTAGATCATCATGAGACGGACCTGTCCGATCGCCGCGCAGGCCTGTTTCTCCTGCAGGGAGTGCAGACGCTCAATCCCCATGGCGCTGCGGCCGACCGCAATCGCTCCGGAGGAGACGATGATGACATCCTTCCCCTGATTGTGAAGGTCTGATACCTCGCGGGCGAGGATCTCCATCTTTGTGAAATTAAGTTTCCCTGTCTCACTGTGCACCAGGGATGAAGAGCCGATCTTGATGACGATCCGGTTCTTGTTTTTCAGCGTCTGTCTGATATCCAAAGTCAAACTCCTTTCAGGAATGTGCGTCTGTTCAGCGCGCGTCTCTCGTGATGCCGAGCCCGTTGAGTGCTGCCTTCTGCTTCCCCAGCATCTCCTGCTCCTCCTCCGGGTTCATATGGTCATACCCGATCAGGTGCAGTGCACTGTGCGCGATGAGGAATGCATACTCCCGGAGAGTGCTGTGTCCGTACTCCTCCGCCTGGCTTCTGACCCGCGGGATGTTCAGGACGATATCCCCGAGCAGAAGGTTTCCGCTCCCGGGATCGAAGTCGTCGAAGCCGTCCGGGTCGAGCTCGTCGAAATCCGCAGGTGTTTCGTATTCGTGCATGGGAAATGAAAGGACATCCGTCGCGCGGTCCATTCCTCTCGTATCCGCATTGATCTCCCGAATTTCATCCTCCCCGGTAAAGAGAATATTCACCTCAGCCTCATAAGGACAGCCCGCATCTGAAAGGACCCGGGCGACCACGTCTCCTGCGGTCTTTTCGTAATCGAAATATAATATTTCGGAGAAGTCAGAACCTGTGTATTCATTTTCAATATGAACCTGCATCATTGCTCCCTCGTGCGGATCCGTCCGCGATAATTCACACTCTTTGTCCTGCTCTTTGCCTGTTTAGCCTCGTAAGATTCATAGGCCTGTACGATTTTCTGGACCAGCGGATGACGGACGACATCCTTGCTCGTCAGCTCGCAGAATCCGATATCGTCGATTTTCTGAAGGACTTTGGCTGCAACATCCAGCCCGCTCTCCGTGCCGCGCGGGAGATCCTTCTGCGTGCGGTCGCCTGTGATAACGACCTTAGTTCCGAAACCGATCCGGGTCAGGAACATTTTCATCTGAGCGGGCGATGTATTCTGGGCTTCGTCCAGGATGATAAAGGCATTGTCAAGAGTCCGGCCTCTCATATAGGCGAGGGGAGCGACCTCGATCAGGCCCTTCTCAGAGTTCTTCAGGAACGTCTCAGCCCCCATGATATCATAGAGCGCGTCATAGAGCGGTCGCAGATAGGGATCGATCTTGCTCTGCAGATCGCCGGGAAGAAAGCCCAGTTTTTCCCCGGCCTCGATCGCGGGCCTGGTCAGGATGATCCGCGTTACCTCATCTCTTCGGAACGCGCGCACCGCCATGGCCATGGCCATGTAAGTCTTTCCCGTACCGGCCGGCCCGATTCCGAATGTGATCATCCGGTTCCGGATCGACTCGACGTATTTTTTCTGTCCGATCGTCTTCGGCTTGATGGGACGTCCGCTCATGGTGTGGATAATTGTATCGGCGTCGAGTTCGCCCATCGCCTGCTCCATGTCATCCATAAGAAGTGAAAGGGCATATGTCACGTTCTGCGTTGTGATCGTATTTCCCCGCTCAGAGAGGATCAGGAGCTGGGCAAGGAGCCGTTTGGCTTTTGCCGCCTGCAGAGGAGCCCCCTGAATATGTACAGAATCTCCTCTGGGGATAATGTCGACATTGAGGGTCCGCTCGATGGACTTTACATGCTCATCGAGCTCGCCGAATATATTGCGCGCGTGTTCAGCCGGTATCTCGACCGAAAGGTCAACGTGACTTGCCATTAAAAATCCTCCTCATATAAACACTGGCGGGGTCCTTCCGGACAACTATCCCTACATTGTAACATCTTTGGCTCATTTACGGTACTGCTTCTTTATAACGATATGCCGTCTGTCTCACTTGCGAATACTTCGCGGCAAAGCAGAAGTTCGGTGAGACTGCTCCATGAAAAACGGAGGTACGAATTTCCCTTCATTTGCGGCAAAGCAGAAGTTCGGTGGGACTGCTCCATGAAAAACGGAGATGCGAATTTTCCGTCATTTATGGTAGGGCTCTCCGCAGAGAATGCGAAATGCACGATAGATCTGCTCCGCAAGGATCACACGCATCAGCTGGTGAGGAAATGTAAAAGCAGAGAAACTGAGCGACAGATCAGCCCTGCGCAGTACGGCTTCTGACAGTCCGAGAGATCCCCCGATGATAAAATCGATCGTTCCGGTGCCGTCGAGCATACATCTTCCGATCATTTCGGAAAATTCCTCTGAAGTGAGCGACTTTCCTTTAATGGCCAGGGCAATAACATGATCCCGCTCTCTGATTTTTGAGAGAATGCGTTCTCCTTCCCTGTTTATTATGCGCGTTTTTTCTGCCGGAGAGGCATCTTCCGGTGTTTTTTCGTCCGCACACTCTACTACCTGGATCTTAACATATCGGGACAGCCGCTTTTGATATTCGGCGACGGCATCCCGGTAGAATGACTCCTTTATTTTTCCAACACAGATTATGCGAATTTGCAAAGTATGATTCCTTTCCGGTTCACAAGAGACCAGGTACCTGCGGAACTGTACGATTTCAGTGGCAGTCTGCGAAGAAATCTGTCTTTTAAAGGATCCCGCAATCAGTTATCACAAGAGAGCTGCCGTGGTCATCCCGCGGCAGCTCTCCTTTTGCTTATATTTTGATTCAGGCAATTGCGATAGTCTTTTTTTTGATCAAGCGTTCCTGCTCTTAATATAGTTGTCAATGCCTTTTGCGCCGGCACGACCGGCACCCATGGCAAGAATGACAGTCGCGGCACCTGTGACAGCATCGCCGCCGGCGTAAACGCCTTCTTTTGTCGTCTTGCCTTCATCCTCTGTCGCAACAAGGCACTTGCGGCGGTTCACCTCAAGGCCGGGCGTCGTGGAGGAGATCAGCGGATTCGGGGATGTTCCGAGGGACATGATAACTGCATCACATTCCATCTGGAACTCAGATCCTGCTACCGGGACAGGACGTCTTCTTCCGGAAGCATCCGGCTCACCGAGCTCCATACGGATGCACTCGATGCCGGTCACGTTGTCGTTCTCATCAGTGAGGACCTTCGTCGGATTCGTGAGAAGGTCGAATATGACGCCTTCTTCCTTCGCATGATGGACTTCCTCTGCACGGGCGGGGAGCTCAGCTTCTGAACGACGGTAAACAAGATGGACCTCTGCGCCAAGACTGTTCTTGCAGCGTCCATCGCAACGTTTCCGCCGCCGACGACGACACACTTCTTTGCCTTGTAGATCGGTGTATCGTAATCATCGCGGAAAGCCTTCATAAGGTTGTTTCTGGTCAGGTACTCATTTGCGGAGAAAACGCCGTTCGCATTCTCGCCCGGAATACCCATGAACATCGGAAGACCTGCGCCTGATCCGATGAAGACAGCCTCAAAGCCTTCTTCTTCAACGAGTTCGTCGAGCGTGATCGTACGGCCGATGATAACGTCCGTGATGATCTTTACGCCGAGGCCTTCAACGTTCTTAACTTCCTCAGCGACGACCTTGTCCTTGGGAAGACGGAATTCGGGAATGCCGTAGGTCAGAACGCCTCCGGCCTTGTGAAGCGCTTCATAAATCGTCACATCGTATCCCATCTTTGCAAGGTCGCCCGCACAGGTAAGACCGGCCGGACCGGAGCCAATGACTGCAATCTTGTGTCCGTTCTTCTCCTTCGCGCCTTCCGGCTTGATGCCGTCCTCTTTCGCACGGTCTGCGACGAAGCGCTCAAGCTTACCGATGGAAACCGGCTCTGCCTTGATACCGCGTACGCACTTGCCCTCGCACTGGGTCTCCTGCGGACAGACGCGGCCGCAGACAGCAGGAAGAGAGCTGGACTCACTGATGACCTGATATGCACCTGCAAAATCTCTCTCGGTGACTTTCCTGATGAATCCCGGGATATCAATATTGACCGGACACCCCTGAATACAGCGGGCATTTTTGCAGTTCAGACATCTTCCTGCCTCTTCGACTGCCTCTTCCTCGTTGTATCCGTAGCAGACCTCATCAAAATTTGTTGCCCTTACGAGCGGTTCCTGTTCCCTTACCGGAACTTTAGTCTTGGACATATTTGGCATTCCTTGTCACCTCCACAATTAATTGCCGCAGTTGCCGGAGTGGGTCTCGCCTTCTTCATAACGAAGCTTTGCTCTTCCCTCTTCTGTCTTATACAGCTGCATTCTCTTCATTGCTTCAGACCAGTTGATCTTGAATCCGTCGAACTCAGGTCCGTCAACACAGGCAAATTTGATCTCGTCACCTACGCTCAGACGGCAGGCGCCGCACATGCCTGTGCCGTCCACCATGATCGGATTCATGCTGACGATGGTCGGAATTTCATATTTCTTTGTTGTGAGGCATACAAACTTCATCATGATCATCGGTCCGATCGCGACGCAGTGATTATACTCTCTGCCGCTTGCGACCAGTTCATCGATTACCGATGTAACGACGCCCTTATGTACGTAAGAACCGTCATCCGTCGTGATGTATAGATTTGTCGCAACTGCGCGCATCTCATCCTCGAAGAAAAGGAGATCCTTTGTTCTCGCACCGATGATGACATCCGCTTCATAGCCATGCTCCCTGAGCCACTTGACCTGCGGATAGACCGGAGCTGTGCCCACGCCGCCGGCCACAAAGAGGAACTTCTTTGAGCAGAGCTCCGCATGGCTCATCTCAACAATATCTGAAGGTCTTCCGAGCGGACCTACAAAATCATCAAAACAGTCACCTTCTTCAAGCCTGAGGAATTTAAGTGTAGAGACTCCAAGCGGCTGGAAAACGATCGTTACTGTTCCGGCTTCGCGGTCATAATCACAGATCGTGAGCGGGATACGTTCTCCCTCTTCACCGCTTTTTACGATGATGAACTGGCCCGGCTGGCAGTGACGCGCCACAAGCGGAGCTTCGACGACCATAAGCCAGACAACTGAGCTCAGCTGTTCCTTCTTTAATATTTTGTACATGACTACCTCCTAAATATCATAACTGCAGAACACACGCGTACTCATTGCGGTTGACCTCTCAGTTATATGCAACAAAGATTTTAGCACTGTTTTTGCTGTAAGAAAAGTAAAAATACACACCGGATCGGATTATTTCGATACTGAAAGTATGATTCTTCCCCGCAAAGAAAGTCCATTCCGATATTCCGCTGCTGGTCCGAAGAACAGACCGAAGCATCGTTACTCAGTCACAGTATACGTCATGGTAGCTGTTTTGCTGAGATTTCCTTCACCGTCTGCCATGACGACTGTGAGGACATGTGTCCCCTCCGGGAGCGGGATCGGATCGGTATACTCCGGAGATTCCGTCTGCGGTATGTGGTCAAACTCATAGTAGGCGATAAAACCGGACGGTACATCGATCGTCACTTCTGTTCCCGGCGGGTAGGTGCCGGACCCGGGGGTGACAGCAGGAGCTTCATGCTGCTTCACAGTGATCGTATATTTTTTGACAACAGTATCACTGTAGATCCCGTTGTCCTTGATCGCGATTGCCCGGATTTCATTTTCACCGGGACTGGTCTCGATCGCATTCTCATAGACAGGACTTGAGCTCGTGGGTTCTGTACCGTCAGTCGTGTAATGGACAGTCCCCTCAGTGGCCGTTATCGTCACACTGACAGTGCGCTCATAAGTCCCTTCGACCGGAGCGATCAGAGGAGCTTTGCATATGTAATTGCTGTACCTCAGGAGGACCGCCTCTGCGCTGCAGTTATCCATCAGCCGCTTGATCGCGGCAAAGTCATTGTTCTCATCGTAAAGCTCGATCAATAATCCATAGGCATCTGCGTATCCGGGATCCTGGGCAATCAGACTGAGCAGGACAATCTCGGTCTCCTCATCACGGTTCTGGGCAAAGTAGATCTCTGCCAGAAGAAGTCTGGGCTCCGAACGCGTCGGCTCAAGTGTGATCGCCTGATTGGCGTACTTCTCCGCCTTTGCATACTCCTTCTCGGAAAAATTATATTGAGCCATTTCGAGCTGAAGATCATAATCCCCCTGATTCCTGTAGTCGATAGCCAGTTTGAGGGCCAGTGCAAATATGATCAGGGCAAAGACAAATATGATGGTCAGGGCGAAAGGATTTATGTGCTTCCCTTCCCCGGCCTTTTTCTTTCCGGACCCGGATTTCCGCTTCTGTTCCTGATTCTTTCGGCTGTTCTCCTTTTGGCTCAGCATATCCCCGACAGTCGAATAATCCGGAACAAGACGCACCTCCGCACCGCAATGCGGACATATTAGCTGGCCGTTCGGAATGTCACGGCCGCAGTTACTGCATAACATGGATACTTCACACGGCGCATCAAAACGCCTTACTCCCCAAATTTATTTTCGAATTCTTCCCGGCTCATAAGGATCTTTCTGGGCTTGGTTCCCTCTTCCGGTCCCACAACACCTGCTTCGCAGAGCTGGTCCATGATCCTCGCAGCCCGATTAAAACCGATCTTGAATATACGCTGCAGCATACCGATAGACGCTTTATCCTTTTCGATAATAAATCGTCCCGCTCTGACAAAGTATTCATCCAGCTCGCCGCCGGTCCCGCCATTGTCAGAACCTGAATTGTTGATCGTCTCGATGATCTTCTCTTCCACTTCGTTATTATACAGTATCTGATTTGCCTGCGCCGATAAAAACTTTACGACTTCGGCAATATCACTGTCCGAGAGAAATGCGCCCTGAACCCGTGCCGGCTTGGGATATCCCTGCGGGTAGAACAGCATATCTCCCTTGCCGAGAAGTTTTTCCGCGCCGTTCATATCGATAATGGTACGGCTGTCAACACCGGAAGAAACGGCAAGAGCGATCCTCGAAGGCATATTCGCTTTAATAAGACCTGTGACGACGTTGACGGACGGCCTCTGAGTGGCGATGACCAGATGAAGACCGGCAGCTCTGGCGAGCTGCGCAAGTCGGCAGATCGCGTCCTCAACTTCCCCCGGCGCGACCATCATCAGATCAGCCAGCTCATCGACGATGATCAGGATCTGCGGAAGTTTTTTCATTTTTTCTTCGGGAGGCAGCGCCTCATTGATTCTCTCGATCCGCTCATTATAGGATCGGATATCACGGACACCGGTATATTCCGCAAATTTATTGTAGCGGTCATTCATCTCATGTACAGCCCAGTTCAGAGCACCGGCAGCTTTCTTCGGATCGGTCACAACCGGAATGAGAAGATGCGGAATCCCGTCGTAGATCTTAAGTTCAACGACTTTCGGATCGATCATGAGCATGCGCACTTCTTCCGGAGTGGATTTAAAGAGAACACTCATGATCAGTGTGTTAATACAGACAGATTTGCCCGAACCGGTCGTTCCCGCTATCAGAAGATGCGGCATTTTGGCAATATCTGCAATGACCGGTTTTCCTGCAATATCCTTGCCGACAGCAAAGACAAGCGCAGCTTTTGATTTTTTGTAATCGTTCGACTCAATGAGTTCTCTGAAATTGACAGGCGTATATTCTTTGTTCGGCACCTCAATACCGACAGCGGCCTTACCGGGGATCGGCGCCTCGATCCTGATTTCTGAAGCAGCAAGATTCAGCTTGATATCGTCGGAAAGAGAAACGATCTTGCTGACTTTGACGCCCTGCTCCGGCTGGAGCTCATATCGTGTGACTGTGGGTCCCCGGCTCACATTGATCACATGCACATTGACGCCGAAATCGCGGAAGACCTGTTCAAGCTTATTGGCTGTTTCAATGAGATGTTCTTTTGTATCCCCCGTCTGCTGCGCCCCTTTTGTCAGAAGTTCTGTTGAAGGAAGCCTGTATTCAGGCCCTGCACTCCCGCTCTCGCCGATCTCCGTCCGGATTGATTCAATTCCTTCCTCGATCTCTTCTTTCGAAGACCGCGGATTCCGTTCAGGGGATTTTTTCTTCGGCGGATCAGCAGGGGAAGTGTTCTCAGTCGCAGCGTCTCCAATTTCGGCTTTCGCGCTTTTGGAAGACTTCTTTCGCGTTTTTCCCCCGTTCTTTGGCAGTGTCAGACTTTTATAGACACCTTCCCCGGAGATATCATCTTCACGCTGTACGGGTTCGTCCCCGATCCCTTCTATTGTAATCTCAGGATAAGCGCCGCCCGTCTCACGGACGGGTTCGTCGGCAGGATCAGGAAGATCGCTCTTCTTCCCTGCGTCGCGCAGGAAGGAAGGCATCCGGGTGTTTTCGGAACTGTCGGCAGCCGGAGATTTTCGGGAAGTCTTTCTGCCTTTCTTTTCGGATCGTTCAGGCTCATTCCGCTCTTTCCCGATGAGAAGAGCATTGAGATCAATATCCCGGATCTTTCTGCTTTCGGAAGAAAGATCCCTCCCGGGGGAGGCATCGGCATGTCTTCCGGTCCCTGTCTTTTTATTTTCCGAAGACTTTCGGCCGGATGACTTTACGATTACACTGTCTTCCCAATCCGGGTCGTAATCATCGTCATCATAGACGTCATCACCATTATAATACTCCTCACGAAGCCGGCGCAGTTCCCCGGCACCCTCCCGGGTCCTTTTCCGGAACTCCGTAACAAGCGGCTTCTGGGTGATCAGGATCACCGATATGAAAAGAGCGGTGAACGTGAGGATAAATGCTATGATCTTGCTGAATCCCAATGTGAAGATAAACGTGATGAGTCCTCCGAAGAAACCTCCTCCTTTGTGGTCCCGGTAGGAATTTTTAAAATATTCGATAATCGATGTGTTTCCGTCGAATTCACCGGACATGATCAGCTGGAAGAACGCACAGAGGAATAAGAAAAGCAGAATAAAACCAAGCCTCTTCCGGTTTATCAGGGGACTGTTCTTGTTTGCTATACTGAATGCCAGCAGGAAGAAACAGTAGAATGGAAGCAGATTTGCCATGATGCCGAAAAGACCGTGTAAAATATTACTCAGGACATTGCCGAACGGCCCTCCGAATCCGAGATTGCTGATAATAAGAACGACACCGCAGACAAGGCTCAGAAGGAGCACAATATCCCTGCCGATGCCCTCCGAATCTGTCTTCTCTTCAAGCTGGAGATCAGGGACCGCATTCCTGGCAACCGTGTTTTTATCGGATTTCACGGATACCTTCGTATTCCCCGTTCGCCCTTTCTTTTTTGCTTCCGCCATAAATAACCTCCATACGCAGCATTCATACAAGCATATACGGTATTCGCGCTCTGTCTTCCTTTGGAAATAGCATATACGCGGCCGCTCCCGGCCGCGTTCTGTAGTGTTATGAAAATCTCATATTCTCAAAAAATAAAACTGCAGATGATCGAGAGTGTACCGATTACAAAACTGTAATACGAAAACACTTTAAATCCTGATTTTCGCATAGTGTTCATTGCTGCTCCGATCGTTATGAGCCCCGCTATGAGGGCTGCCAGCAATCCGGCAGCATAGTTTGCAAGAATGTCTACAGACATATCTGTATGCAGCAAAACCCCAAGATCCAGGATAAGCGCGCCGAAGACGACCGGTACAGAGAGCAGGAAAGAAAAGCGGATTGCAAATTTTTTTCCGAACCCAAGGAGGATACCGGCAACGATCATAATACCTGTCCTTGAGATTCCGTTCAGCACGGTTACACCCTGTATGAGTCCGATCAGCGCTGCCTGCACATAAGTAATGTCGCGGGGCACTTTTGTCCCCGGTTCGATCCGGTCCGTGACCAGAAGGAGCATCCCGGTCAGAAGGAATCCTGCTCCCGAAAAAATCAGATTGTTCGTTCCGGTCAGTCCGAATTTTCTGAGAGGGAGTGCAACGACCGCGGATGATGCGGATGCCGTCAAAATGAGCAGGAACATTTTTCCGTAGTTCGATGTCACGACCCGCACATAGTCCGGTTCCTTGTGGGAGGCTGAGCTCTTAAAATACGCAAGCAGATTTCGAAGGAGACCTCCGATCATGCGAAACATTTCCCCCAAAAGCCGGCTGATGTCGCTCTGCATCGCAAGCAAAAGAGCTGCAAGCGTTCCCGCATGAAGAAACACATTAAAAAGAGCTGCGTCTCCGCTTGCCGGGATGAACTTCTCTGCCAGGATCAGATGGCCTGTGGAGCTGACGGGAAAGAACTCAGTCGCCCCCTGCAGTATTCCGAGTAATATAGACTGCAGTATATCCATTATTCCCTCTGCCCAAAATTATTCTTCGTCCCAGTTCGTGTAAACATCCTGCACATCATCACTCTCATCCAGAAGATCAAGGATTCTCTGCAGAGAGGCCTTGTCCTTATCGTTGGTAAGAGTTGTGTATGTCTGCGGTATCATTGTAACTTCAGCCTGCGCCATAGGAAGGCCGAGATCTCTCAGAGCTTTTTCAACATCCTTTAAAGATTCCGGATCCGTAATGATCTCATAGCTGTCCTCCTCCTCGCGGAAATCTTCCGCTCCTGCGTCGAGGGCTTCCATCATCAGATCATCGGAATCCATCTCACACTCTTCCTTATCGATGATGATCTGACCTTTCTCATCGAACATAAAGGAGACACAGCCGGGTGTTCCGATATTTCCGTTCCCCTTCGTAAAGGCGCTGCGAACATTGGCAGCAGTCCGGTTCTTATTATCCGTAAGAGTCTTTACGATGATCGCGATCCCGCTCGGACCGTATCCTTCATAGGTGATGGTCTCATAGTTCGCACCACTCCCGTCACCGGCAGCTTTCTTAATTCCGCGCTCGATCGTGTCATTAGGCATATTGTTGGCCTTAGCTTTTGCAATAACGGTCGCAAGCTTGAAATTGTTCGCAGGATCCGGGCCGCCTTCCTTTACCGCAACAGCGATTTCTCTTCCGATGATCGTGAAGATCTTGCCCTTTGCGGCGTCGTTCTTCTCTTTCTTGTGCTTGATGTTGGCAAATTTTGAATGTCCTGACATGATTCCTCTCCTTTAATTGTTTGTTCAGGTAATTGCGAAACACTGTCCTTCTAAGTCAATTCTCGCTCGCGAGAATTGGCGCGGGATTCGGGTCAGCGTAAGCTGATATCTTCCAAACCGAATCCCTGCGCATCCTCGCGTGCCTATGCATGCGTAGCAATGCTCCTGTGGAGCATTGTGGAGCTGAGCGTTTATCTCAGTGGGGGATTGTAACCCACCACTGAGACGAGCAGGATATTGATTTATCCCCGCTTATAGAAGCGGGGGGCTTCCCCACTGAGATAAATACTTTGTGTACAGAATTTCGCAAGTGCCAAAAATTTAATGCAGGCGTTTGGCCCTTACTTTTCTTATAACATGATTCTCAACTTCAAGTATTTGGAACAGGAAATGCTCTCCCCTGACCTCGGTATCATTCTGTTCCGGGATCCTTCCAAGACGATCTGTGAGATATCCGTTCAGCGTTTCGAATTCCGTGTGGAAATCACAGCGGAGGACTTCCTCGACCTGTTCGATCGGGGTAAGTCCGTCGATGACGATCCCGTTCACAGGATCCGTCTCTATATAGTTTTCTTCCGAGTCAAATTCATCGAGGATGTTTCCGACGATTTCCTCCAGAATATCCTCCATCGTACAAAGGCCTGTGATCTGGCCATACTCGTCCACGACGAGCACCATATGGATCTTTTCACTCCGCATGAACTGAAGAATGGCTCCGATGCTTCGGGATTCCGGCACAATGGGCGCCTTGCGGATCAGGTCAGGGATATCTTCTATTCTGGCGGAGGCATTTTCGGGATGTTCGCGCATCTCAATAATTGAATCCCTGAAGTGCAGGATTCCGATCATATTATCAGGATCATCCCGATAGACCGGATACCGCGTGCGGTTTTCTTCAAGCATATTATAGATCGCTTCGGCAAGAAGTTCACTGCCCTCGATCGCCGTAATCTGATTTCTGGGAGTCATAACTTCCCGAACCGTCTTTTCGTCGAATGTGATGATATTCTGAATCATCTCGGCTTCGTTTTCTTTAATAAGTCCCTGCTCGTTCGCCTCGTCGACCATCGAAATGATCTCATGGGCAGTGACGTCCGGTTCTTCTTTCTCGGGATCCATTCCGAAGAGACGGATACATGTATTGGATATGCCTGCCGCCGCATATGTCAAAGGACTCAGAACAAGACACACTGCTGTGCAGAAATTGCAGTAACGGGACAGCGTGCGCCCGGGCATCTGCATTGCAGCCCTGGAAGGGACTACCATGCCGAATGTAAGAAAAAGAAGGAGAAAGACGAACAGAAGAAGGAGCCAGAATAAAACACACAGAAAAACGGAATCCGTAACGCTTTCTGCGATCCGCCGATATAACGGAATCGCGGTGAAAAGCGTTATGCAAAAGACCGTTATGACAAGCACTGACCGCTGCGTATATACAACACGCGCAGGATTTGCCAGAAGCCTGAGAATTTTCCGGTCCTTTCTGCTCCCGTTTTCCGCATTTATCTTTACATCCTCTTCAGGAACAGCTTTCAGAGCGGCCACACAGGCATAAAGAATTCCGTTTATGATCGTCAAAATGACAAAAAGCGCAGCTGCCGCCGGCAGCGGCATCGAACCAACGGTCATATAGCAATATCCTCTTGAATTGTGTCCTGTTCGGCAATTACTCCTAACTATATCATTTTGAGGGACGTTCGTCAATCAGGCTGTTTTCGCCACTTTTTCTTCATCGCGCATATTACGGGACTGTCACTGTGGGATACACACAAGGTGATACCAGTCCTTATCGTACGTACACTCACGCGATGAAGGAAGATACAAGGCCCGCTCATGAGACAGAAGTGCAGGATCCTGGTCTCTCCGACATATACGTCAGCTGTCCGCTTACTCAGAGGCACTCTCGCGGTTCACATAGCACCGGGGTACTCTCGGACTGATGTTACATACAAATTCATAATTAAATCTGCCGGAGATCGCACCGAGTTCCTCGACCGTAATGCGCTCTTCTCCCTGTTTTCCGACAAGAATAACCTCGTCCCCCCGCTGCGCGTCCGGTACATCGGTCACATCGACCATGAACTGGTCCATGCAGACACGGCCTAAGATCGGGCAGCGCTTTCCGCGGATGAGAACGGATGCCTTCCCGGAAAGCTGTCTGGGATAACCGTCTGCATATCCGACGGGGATCGTGGCGACACGGCTCTCGCGCTGAGTCGTAAATGTTCCGCCGTAGCTGATCTCATAACCGGCGGGAAGTGTCTTCACGTAAGAAATATGACTGATCAGACTCATGACCGGATAGATCGGGACGATGTCCTTTTCCACCTCATCGGACGGATAGAGGCCGTAAATCGTAATGCCTGCGCGTACCATATTGAGATTGGCTTCTCTGAATCGTATGATACCCGCGCTGTTGCATACATGATGAATCGGGATATCGATGCCAAGTTCCCGGATTTTCCGGGAAAATGTCTGATACCGTTCAAACTGTGCAAGGGCCGGTGAAAGGTCGGTCTCATCCGCCCTGGCGAAATGCGTGAACAGACCTTCTATCTCTATGTTCGGCATCTCACTGATCTTACGGATCTCTTCGAGAGATTCCTCCGCAGGCAGGAAGCCGATCCGTCCCATACCGGTGTCAAGCGCTATGTGTATGAACGCGTTTCTGTGCAGCTTTACGGCTTCGCGGGAAATTCCTTCTGCAGTCTCCGCGTCGAACACGCACATGCGGACATTCTCCTCGATAAGCTGACGCCTGTCCTCGATAAATGAGTACCCGAGAATAAGAATGGGCTTCTTAATCCCTGCCTCCCTGAGAACAAGGGCTTCGCCTGCCGTGGCGACTGCAAATCCCCACATATAGGAGACATTTTCCATGAGCCGGGCAATTTCTACAGCTCCGTGACCGTAGGCGTCTGCCTTGATCACTCCGGCGATCTGCGTGCCGGGAGCAAGATTTTTTGCCATATTGTCAAAGTTGCGCTTAACTGCGGACAGATCGATATCCGCCCTGATTCTTCTGTACATAAGTAACCTCCAAGCTGCAGAAAAAAATGTTTATTCGAAGGAAAGCCCTTTTATAATATCCGATGCATTCATATAATCCGGTCCCAGCCGCTCCATCGCGCGGTCTCCGGCCTCGCCGTGCAGATATGCCGCAAGCGGCGCAGCGATGTCCGGGGCACACCCCCTTCCGACAAGCGCTGTAAGGATCCCGCTCAGGACATCTCCGCTTCCGGCTGTCGCCATACCGCTGTTACCGGAACAATTGATAAAGGCCCGGCCGTCCGGACAGGCAATCACTGTTCTGGCGTCTTTCATGAGGATGACCGCACCGGTATCCTCTGCAAAATGCAGGGCATGCCGAATCGGGTCGTCCTTAAGACTGGTGACCGACAGTCCTGTGAGGCGTGCCATCTCTCCGAGATGAGGAGTAAGGCAAATTTTTTCCGACAAAATCTCAGGAAAAGACGCACTTTCGGCGATAATATTGAGGCCGTCCGCATCGATGACAAGCGGAAGTCTGCAGGAAGCGAGAACGTGCAGGACGATTTCCCTCGAAAGATCGGTTTTTCCGAGCCCCGGACCCAGACAAACGGCATCCGCCCAGGACAGACCTTCCTCTGTGGCCCTGACGGCTGACTCCGCATTGCTGTACAGCCCGAGAATCGCCTCGGGCAGAAGCGTCTGCAGGATTTCACGGTTCGCCTCAGGAGCGATGATCTTTACCATCCCGGCACCTGCGCGTAATGCAGCAAGAGCGCTCAGGTAGGAGGCACCGCACATGCCGTGGGAACCGGCGATTATGAGAATTTTTCCGAAGCTTCCTTTGTTCCCGTCGCTTCTTCGCACAGGAAGAAGAAGTTCGGCATCCTGGGGTTCCAGAGCATGGATCTCCGGTCCGTCTCCCATTCCGTACCGGTCGCATATGCCGATTTCCGCTGCCATGACCCGTCCGGCGTATTTAGCGCCCGGGTTCAGAAGAAGACCGGACTTTTTGAGCTGCATTGTTACCGTGACGTCTGCCTTTACGGCACAGCCCATGACCGCTCCGGTGTCAGCGTGTATGCCGGAAGGGATGTCTGCCGAGATAACAAAAGCGTTCTCACGGTTAATTGCCGAGATCACATCCGCATAGTGCCCCTGAACATTTCGTGAGAGTCCGATCCCGAAAATGCAGTCCACATAAATATCGTATCCACCTATATCCTCCCCGGAAATTTCCCGGATCCCGAGATTTCTGCAGATCCTCATCTGTTCCTGCATGTCTGCGGTAAAGTGGTCCTCTGATCCGGCGACATAAAGATCCGCTTTGTAGCCTCTCAAAAAGAGGATACGCGCACAGGCCGCGCCGTCGCCGCCGTTGTTGCCGCTTCCGACGACACAGAGTATTTTTTTCTCTCCGACTGTTCGATCAGCTTCCTTTATGACCTCCATGGCACATGCCAGGGCGGCACGCTCCATGAGCACGCAGGACGGCACTCCTATTTCATTGATCGTATAGGAATCACAGGCCTTCATCTGAGATGCCGTGACAATATGTTCCATTTACTTATCCTCCTGACTCCCCGACATATTATAGCTTATCGTAAGTTTCGAAGCAACTTTCGTTCAAGTCTCACCCGCGAGACGAAAGCACAGGATTCGGGTCAGTGTCAGTCGACATAATACCAAACCGAATCCCTGCAGAACGGCACTTTCGGCAAAAAGGTTTTCTCGGCGAAATGAATTTACGATAATCGGGTTCACGAACCGGTTCTCATAACACCCTTCAGTCATTTGGCGTACAGGCACACTTGACCTGATGCTTTCGGACATCCTGATTTCTTTCCATATAGTTCTGTGCCTCCCGGGCAGTCTTTGCCAGGAATTCAATTACCCGGACCGGATGGAGACCCACGGCCGTCTCCCCTGTCACCATGACAGAAGCAGCGCCGTCGAGGACTGCATTAAAGATATCGCTCACTTCCGCCCTCGTCGGCACAGGATTTTTTTCCATGGAGGTGAGCATCTGGGTCACGACCATGAACGGTGTGCCGAAATTCCTGCACTTAAGAGCAAGATCTTTCTGTACAGCGGGCAAAATCCACAGCGGAACTGCATTGCCGAGGTCTCCGCGGGCAATCACGATTTCATCTGCCCATGGCAGCAGTTCATCAATTTTATTGACTCCGTCCAGATTTTCTATTTTCGCAAAAAGTCGGATGTTCGTACATCCTGCCTGGCCCAGGGCTCTCCGCACAGTGATCAGATCGTCCCGGCTCCGGACAAAGGGCTGCATGACCGCCGTTACGCCAAACGACCGCGCGTCGGCAATATTCGCAAGATCCATCTCCGTCATAGCAGGCCGGGAAAATTCTTCTCCCGGAAGTGCAATACTCTTCCGCCCTGTGAGCAGGCCTCCCCGCATGACAACAGCCTGCAGATGATTTCCGCAGGTCCTCTCTGCTGTCAGAAGAATCTTTCCGTCATCCAAAAGGATTGAAGAGCCGGGACGTGCTGCGTTCAGGACACAGTCGGGGATGGGAATTCCGCCTTCACCCAGTGTGACTGTCTCTCCTCGCCGCAGATCTATGCTGTGTGTAAGGGCGCCGATTCGAAGCTCCGGTCCCTGCATGTCGATCAGAAGCTTTGGAGGGACTCCGGCTTCCGCTGCCGCAGCGTGAAATATATCGATGAGCTGCGCAGATTCGCGGAGCGCTGTGTGAGACAGATTGAGCCTCATGCCGGTCATTCCGGCTCTGAACATACCGGTCAGAATTTCTTTTGTCTGACAGGATGGTCCGAGTGTTCCGTATATATCCATTTTCCACCTCTTTTAAACGATTCGGGAACGCCTCTGCGGGCTTGCACCGACGCGTGCGGTACGAATGTGCCTTCCTCTGCACGCGTCTGCGATCCGCCATGCCTTAGCATGCGTAACAATGCTCCGGTGGAGCATTGTGTAGCTGAGGCATTTATCTCAGTGGGGGATTGAGACCCGCCGCCTGCAGAAGCAGGGGTCCCCACACTGAGATAAATATAACATGCATTATTGACAGATGCAAAACTTGACAGAAAATGCAAAGTAAGACAAGATAAAATAAGGAAAGAAAATTCAGGAAAGATATGGATCGGCAAACGAAAGGCCTGTGTCAAAATACAATTATTTTTATGGAGGATACGGTATGAGTAAAGCTGCGATCATTTTTTACAGCCAGACAGGAAATACGGAAGAGCTTGCAAAGGAAATCGCTGCCGGCGTACGTGCTGCCGGAGGAGAGGCGGATCTTCTGAAGCCTCAGGAAGTAAAAAATATCAGGAACTATGACAGTGTAGCCCTGGGATGTCCGGCAATGGGGTTCGAAGAAATTGACGACGACATTTTTGAGCCGATGTACAATGCGATCAAGAACGATCTTCCTCAGAAGAAAGTGATGCTCTTCGGCTCATACGGATGGGGAGGCGGAGAATGGATGCGGACCTGGGAAAAAGAGATCACGGGATTCGGCGTAAAACTGGTCTGCGAAAGTGTGATCTGCTGCGAAGGCCCGGATCAGCTGGTCAGGGAGGAAGCACGTGCAGCAGGGGCAAAGCTTGTCTGAAGAATGCTGTCTGAAGTATTCTGAATCCCCGGATGTTTTGATACCTCACAGGGTATTAAATATCCGGGATTTATTCTTTATTGCGCTTTCGTCCCGCGAGCGTGCCTTGAAGCCGGGACGGTATATCTCAGTGTGAGATGTATAGGCGGCGGGCAACAAATCAGTCTCAGTGGCGGGTGTCAATCCCCCACTGAGATATACGCTCCGCGAGGATGCGCAGGGATTCGGTTTGGAAGATGCCAGCTGACGCTGACCCGAATCCCGCGCCAATTCTCGCGAGCGAGAATTGAATCGTACTTAAGATGTATTCCAAGGACAAAAAAACCCTGAAACAACTGTGTGAACAGAAATTTCAGGGTTTATGTAAGCCGATAATCGGACTCGAACCGATGACCTACGCATTACGAATGCGTTGCTCTACCAACTGAGCCATATCGGCGTGACACTCTATTTATTATACACAGCATACAAAAAAATGCAAGCTGTTTTTTAAAAAATTCAAGAACGCCTCGCGTTCTTGCCGCGGGATTCGGGTCAACGTAAGCTGACATCTCCCACTGATATAAAGAAGAGGGGCTGTCGCATTAAGCAGAAAAAGTGCATAAATAGTGCAGAAAATTTATTAGTACCGCTGCGCGAGGACTAAGCGCGAGCGGTCCCTGAATGAATATTTATGCATATAATGCTTAGTGCGACAGCCCCTTTTCTATTGATATATTTCCGAGCGATACTGTTCGCTTTCCGCTGACGCTTTTATCTCTTTGTCTCTCTATGCGGCTTTTCGTATACTCTCGCTTCCGGGAGCCTGCTCCCAACGCGCTTTATGTGAAATCCTCACACTGCCCGCAGGTTCACGCATATCCGGTCTTATTCAGAAAGGAACATCGCGACCGCCGAAAGCAGCTCATCCGGCGCATCCTCGATCTTTCCTGCATCTGCAAGAGCTGCGATCTCCGGCTTGATCGGAATATGCGCTGTCTTGTCGATTCCATGCTTTCCGGCAATTTCATCGACCTTTCCCTGTCCGAAAACATAGATTTTCTTCCCGCAGTCAGGACATACCAGATAGCTCATATTTTCTACGATGCCGATGATCGGAATATTCATCATCTCCGCCATGCGGGCCGCTTTTTCAACGACCATGGCGACCAGATCCTGCGGCGAGGTGACGACAATGATCCCGTCCACAGGAAGTGACTGGAAAACTGTCAGCGGAACGTCACCGGTACCCGGAGGCATATCTACGAACAGATAATCCACATCTCCCCAGACGACTTCATTCCAGAACTGCTTGACGACTCCGGCGATAACAGGGCCTCTCCAGATGACCGGAGTTTCCTCGTCGTCAAGGATCAGGTTCGTGGATATGACCGGAGAACCCTTGCGTGTGACTGCAGGGATAATGCCGAGCTCACTCCCATAGACCTGACCGCCGAGGCCGAACATTTTCGGGATGGACGGGCCGGTAATATCCGCATCGAGGATACCTGCCCTCTTTCCGCTCTTCTGTGCGGCGACAGCAAGAAGGGAAGTGATGAGCGATTTGCCTACCCCGCCCTTTCCGCTGACGACACCGATCACCTTTTTGATATTGGATGCGGGATTCGGTGCTTCGAGAAGGCTCTGCGGAGATTTTCTGCTCGGACAGTCGATCCCACAGGATTCGCAATCATTTGTAGTACAGTTTTCTGCCATGTTATTTCTCCTTTTTTACGTTCAATTCTCACTCGCGAGAATCGGCGCGGGATTCTGGTCAGCGCAAGCTGACATCTTCCAAACCGAATCTAAAGCGCATCCTCGCGTGCCTATGCATGCGTAGCAATGCTCCTGTGGAGCATTGTGGAGCTGAGTGTTTATCTCAGCGGGGGGAATTGTAACCCACCACTGAGACGAGCAGGATATTGATCTATCCCCCCGCTTACAGAAGCGGGGATCTTCCCCACTGAGATAAGCAGCCTGCACAGCAGGCAAAAAAACAATTCATTCGGAAGTTCGCTAAGGAAACTCCCAGCCGCTTTGCCATAAAAAAGAACGGAGAGAAACGGTTCTTCAGAACACATCCTTCCACTTTTCTATATTTGTGCTGTCAAAACGGAGCGGCTCCCCGACAATGACTACGGTTCCCCCGTCGGAGGATTTTGTCACGGTAAAGATGTTTTCCTGGACCTTGAACTGCTCCCCTTCTGAACCGTCGACAAGCCCCGTGCGAAGGGCCATCGATACGTAGGCCGTTATTTTTCCGAGATGGATCGGATCCCACATGAAGAAGCATGGAACTTCTTTATCCTTCCCCACATAATCTGCCATCTCGGAGGGAAGTCCCAGTCCGATCAGCTTCACCGCGGAACCGGTATCTCTCAGTGCCTGCGCAGCCCCCTGCATGGCGACCGTGCTCAGCCCGCAGATCACCTTAATATCAGGATCCGTCTTGAGCAGGGATATCGTCTGATCATAAGACTTTCTGTAATCATCGTCCCCGTAGGCGGTAAGTGAATGAGACAGGCCCGAATACCTTGAATCCGATTCGAGCAGCTTTTCTATTTCAGAGATCCAGCTGTTCTGATTTGAGGATGTTATAAATGAAGAGACAATGGCGAAAGCCCCCTCACCCTCCGAGATTTCAAGGATCTCATCGAGGAGCATTCCGGCCATCTGTCCGCCCTCACATTCACTGATATCGAGCTCTCTCCCATCCGGCGTTGCAGGAGCGTCGAAAGAACAGACACAGATCTTCGCATCGAGCGCTTTTTTGAGCACCGGTTCCAGAGCTTTCGCATCGACAGGGGAGACCGCGATACATGCGACCTTTTCACGGATGAGTTTCTCGATATAATCAGCCTGCTCCTT
Organism: uncultured Lachnospiraceae bacterium; assembly: GCA_902785985.1. Taxonomy (GTDB): domain Bacteria; phylum Bacillota; class Clostridia; order Lachnospirales; family Lachnospiraceae; genus Chordicoccus. The sequence continues at coordinate 5,819 of CADABA010000038.1, read as the reverse complement.
CACAAGCCCGTTTTCCGGATGGTATATTACACAGTCCTTCCCGGAATCCTCGATCACTTCCTGAAATCCCTGCGCCATCCGCATATTATAATCATTGTCTGCGGATTTTGTTATGATTGCGTACTGCTCGCTCGACTTTTCGGAGATATCGATCGGTTCGTCCGAGCCTTCAGATTTTTTCCCCTTCGCTTTGCCGAAACCGCATCCGATGCAGGAAACGATCAGAAAAAGCACCAGTGAGATCGAAATAATCCTTTTCATGGGGTCCCTCCATGCAATGCGAATCCGTTCCGGGTCACTTGACCACACGAACTTTCAGAACGCCCTTGATCGCCTGAAGTTTTTCAGCCACTTCATCCGATATGGAGGAGTCTGTGTCGATCACGCTGTAGGCATAATCTCCGCGTCCTTTATTGTAGAAGTTCGCTATATTGATATTCGCAGCTCCAAGGATCTTCGTCACCTCGGCGATCATATTCGGGACATTGTGGTGGTTGAGCGTACATCTCCCGACAGAGGAGCAAAGACCTGCATCACAGGCCGGATAATTTACGGAATTTTTGATATTTCCGTGAAGAAGATACTCCATGACCTCAGTGCAGGCCATCTCCGCACAGTTCTCCTCTGATTCCGCTGTGGATGCTCCGAGATGAGGTGTGACGAGCGTGTTTTTTGCTCTTGCGACAGCAGGCGTCACGAAGTCAGTCACATATTTTTTGACTTTGCCTGACTCAAGGGCTGCGATGATCGATGTCTCCTCAACAAGGGCGTCACGGGCAAAGTTCAGCAGGACGACGCCATCCTTCATTTTCTCGATGGCAGCGGCGTTGATCATTCCCCGTGTATCCTTGGAAAGCGGAACATGTATGGTGATATATTCACACTTTTCATAGATTTCAGAGAGATCATCAACGTGGCGGATATTGCGGGAAAGGCTCCAGGCAGCCTTTACGGAAATGAACGGATCATACCCGTATACTTCCATGCCCAGATTTGCAGCGGCATTCGCGACCATGACACCGATTGCACCGAGACCGATGATTCCGAGCTTCTTTCCGCTGATCTCATTTCCGGCGAACTGGCTCTTCTGCTTCTCTACTTTCTTTGGGAGATCCTCTGTGTTCTCCTGCTTTTCGAGCCATTCGATTCCTCCGACGATATCCCGGGAAGCCAGAAGCATTCCGGCAATAACAAGTTCCTTTACGCCGTTTGCGTTCGCACCCGGTGTGTTAAAGACGACGATGCCTTTTTCGGAGCATACATCGATCGGAATATTATTCACGCCCGCGCCGGCTCTCGCAATGGTCTTCAGGTTATCACTGAACTCCATATCTTTCATATTCGCGCTGCGCACTATGATCGCATCCGCATCCGGCGAATCTGTCTGTATAAAATCCTTTGTAAATTTCTTTGTGCCTGTTTCAGAGATATTATTCAGGCAATAGTAAGTATACATTGATTTCTCCTCATTCAAAATGTTATGTCAGCTGCCTCAGCAGCTTTCAGCACGCCAAATCAAAAGAATCTGCCGGAAAGATTCTGTAACCTTCCGCGCCGGATACATCTTTTTCTCCGGGAATACAGTACATAAAGGGAGCATGACGCGCATATCTTATGATAAACATGCAGACCTTTTATTTCAAGCATTAATAGCTAAAACTTCCCAGCATGCATTGTTATGACGACGGGGAAATGACAGTTTCCAAAGAAGGGCGTCCTTTCGCTGAGACCCGCAGATTGATTTATCCGTCGAATTATCATAAGCTTCTTTCGAGCATATCATCCCGGTCAAAGGCATTCTCGATCGGTTCACCGGACGGTGCCATCGGAAAGACCATATCATCCTCGTCTATGATACAGTCTATGAGGACAGGCCTTCCTGCACTGAGCGCCGTCCTGATCGCTTCCGGCAGTTCCTCCGGATCCGAAACGCGCATAGCCAGCGCGCCCATTCCCTCCGCAATCTTTACAAAGTCTGCGGCATCGCTCAACACAGTATTCGAGTAACGTCCTCCGTAGAACAGGTGCTGGAGCTGTCTGACCATTCCGAGAACATGATTGTTGAGGACGATCTCGACTACAGGAATGTTATATCGTACCGCAGTCATGAGTTCCTGCATGTTCATCCTGAAGCAGCCGTCTCCCGCAATATTGACGACTGTCCTGTCCGGAAAGGCCGTTTTAGCGCCGATCGCAGCGCCAAGGCCGTATCCCATCGTTCCAAGGCCGCCGGATGTGAGAAGCGTTCTGGGCTTCTCGAATTTATAATACTGGGCTGTCCACATCTGATGCTGTCCGACATCCGTCACGATAATCGCATTTCCTTTTGTCTGACGATGCAGCTCCTCGATGACAGCCGGTCCGGTCAGTCTCGTCTTATCATATTTCAGCGGGAACTTCTCTTTCATCCGGTTGATTTTCGTGATCCATTCAGCGTGCTTTCTCCGCCTGATCAGAGGATTTAATCTGAGAAGGATCGAGCGCAGATCTCCGGTCACGCTCATATCCACAAGAATATTTTTGTTGATCTCAGCCGCGTCGACATCGAACTGAACGATCTTTGCCTGCTTTGCAAAAGAATCCGTCTCTCCGGTATCACGGTCCGAGAACCGAACGCCTGCAGCGATGATCAGATCACACATATGGGTCGCCCTGTTCGCGGTTTTTGTTCCGTGCATACCTACCATTCCCATATAGAGCGGGTCCGTCCCGGGAAAGGCTCCCTTTCCCATCAGAGAATCACATACGGGAATATCCGCCTTGTGTGCAAGCTCGAGGAGTTCCGCAGCCGCATTGGACGCGACGGCGCCTCCGCCGACGAACAGGACCGGACGTTCGGATTCGTTGATCATTTCCGCGGCTTTTCCGACCGCTTCATCCCGAATTGTTGAGGTCCTCGGACCGATCATCTCCGGCCTTCTCGGCGAAAACTCCGTCATCGCCTCCGTCACATCCCTGGTAATATCAATGAGAACAGGACCGGGTCTTCCGCTCTTTGCGATCTTAAATGCTCTGCGGATCATCGGAGCCAGCTTCTGTATATCTTTGATGATTACGCTGTATTTTGTGATAGGGAGTGTAATACCGGCGATATCCACCTCCTGAAAGGAATCTTTTCCCAGAAAAGATGTTCCCACATTGCAGGTGAACGCGACGATCGGGACTGAATCCATGTATGCGGTCGCAATGCTCGTGAGAAGTCAGAATATGCCGGATCTCCGGATGTCTGAAGAGCGAATCATAGATATTCAGGATCGTACCGCCGGGATATCCGAAAACTGTATCAATACCCTGCTCTTTCAGGCATTCGATGACAATATCAGCACCGCTGAGCATCATTTTGATCTTTTCCCTCCAAAAGTTCTTATGTAAAAAGGACGGTCCTGCGACCGCCCTTATATGGGTCTGTTATTTCTTTTTCAGATCAACGGACTTTTTATCCGCACCTGCCGTGGAATCCACTGCAGAGTCAGCCTTTTCGACCTCAGCAATTGCAGTTTTTCTCATCGGGATTCTGCAGTTCTTATTGTTTCCGAATTCGACGATGACATCTTCTTCTGTCACGTCGAGGACTACACCGTAAAAGCCGCTGGTCGTTACCACGCTGTCTCCGACTTCCAGATTGGAAAGCATGGCGCTGACTCTCTTCTGTTCGTTCCTCTGAGGACGAATCAGCAGGAAATAGAAAATGGCCACGATCACAATCATGTAAATGACCATAATCATCGTTCCGTTGCCTGCACCTGCTGCTGCCGCGATAGAATTCATAATAGTGTTTCCTCCGAAATATTGAAATTACTGATACTTTACGGACAGAACCGCCTTCCGCCCGCAGTGATACCATCATACACAATTTAATATGGAGACGCAAGTCTTTTTCTGATGAAAGCACACGTAAGGGGACACTGTCTGACCCTGTCAGCATGAAAAACGTTCGCCCGCTATTTCGAAGATCAGTTTCCTGTTCTGCGTGACTTCTCTCCCTCCTCGATGCCGGCAAGCTTCCTTTTTTTATACTCTGTGAAATTCCCCTCATCCAGGGAATCCCTGATCTCCTCCATCATTGTATTATAGAACCAGAGATTGTGCTGGACACAGAGCCGCATGCCGAGCATCTCATTCGCTTTCAGAAGGTGGCGGATATAAGCCCTTGAGAAATTGCGGCAGGTCGGACAGCCGCATCCCTCCTCGATCGGCGCCGGATCCGTCTCATACTTCGCGTTGAACATGTTGAGGTGTCCGTGATTCGTGTAAACATGTCCGTGACGGCCGTTCCTGCTGGGATAAACACAGTCAAAGAAATCGACCCCGCGCTCTACGCTCTCCAGTATATTCTGCGGCGTTCCCACGCCCATGAGATACGTCGGTTTATTGTCGGGCAGATAAGGGACGACCTCATCGAGCACATGGTACATCTGCTCGTGGGTCTCCCCGACGGCAAGGCCTCCGACCGCATAGCCATCCAGGTCAAGCTCGGCGATCTCTTTTGCATGGCGGATCCGGATGTCGTCATAAATTGCACCCTGATTGATCCCGAACAGCATTTGATGCGGATTCAGAGTATCCGGGAGACTGTTCAGTCTCTTCATTTCCTCCTTGCATCGCACGAGCCAGCGTGTCGTGCGGTCGACCGATGCCGTGACGTATTCCCGCTCCGCAAGGGCATTCGGGCACTCGTCGAAAGCCATCGCGATCGTGGAACCCAGATTCGACTGGATCTGCATGCTCTCTTCCGGGCCCATGAAGATCTTATGTCCGTCTATATGGGAGCGGAAAGTAACCCCCTCCTCTTTGATCTTGCGAAGGGTGGCCAGTGAAAAGACCTGAAATCCGCCGGAATCCGTGAGGACCGGACCCTGCCAGTTCATGAATTTCCGGACACCGCCCATCGCCTTCACGACCTTGTCGCCGGGGCGGACATGCAGATGGTATGTGTTGCAGAGCTCGACCTGGGTCTTGAGACCGACCAGCTCCGGCGAAGAGATGCCGCCTTTGATCGCAGCCGCAGTGCCGACGTTCATGAATACGGGAGTCTCGATGACTCCGTGGACGGTCGTCAGGCGCGCACGTTTAGCGCGGCCTTCTTTTTTCAGCAGTTCGTACATATATTTCTCCGTATGGTAATGATATTTTTTCTGATTCGGGGTTCGGGTTTTCCACAGTATAGCACTTCTTTTTTTATCAGACAATCGATTGATAAAGAACGCAGGGGCGTTCCTGCATCAGGGAGCCGGATCGGCCCGGGATGCCGCAGTTTCAGCCGATAATTATAAAGAACCTCTTAAGTGAAACACCCGTGCCAATCTGTCGCTTGTTTTTTTCCTACCTTAGAAGTATAATACCTAAAGTTTAACGATCATTAAGAAATCAAAAAATAAGAAATTAAGATAAGAACGCATAAGGCGTTCCTGATCATACTGACACAGAGGTGAGAACGAACTTGAAAAACTATACACTTTATTGGTTCAACGACCGTAAAGGTCGCTTTGCTGGATGACGAGTGCAATCTTCTCTTCTCGGATTATCAAAGACACTATGCCGAGATCCAGGAGACCTGCGCCCGCCTCATCGGTGAAGCCTACGATTCGCTGGGCGATCTCGAAGTATCCCCCGCAATCACCGGGTCCGGCGGACTGACGCTCGCGAAGCATCTGGGTGTGCCATTTGTACAGGAAGTCATCGCTGTCTCCACATGTCTTAAAAAAAGATGTCCCACAACGGACGTCGCGATCGAGCTCGGCGGTGAGGATGCCAAGATCATTTATTTCGAGAAGGGAAATATAGAACAGCGTATGAACGGTATCTGCGCAGGCGGAACC
>CADABA010000037.1 GCA_902785985.1 uncultured Lachnospiraceae bacterium | reverse complement strand
GAGGGCATTAATCCGAAAGCTCTGGCGCAGATCATTGAGTATGGCGTGGGCGAGATGGTGTACATTTCCTGTAAGGCTTCGAGCTTTAAGCGGGATATGGCGGTGCTCAGAGAGCACGGGTTCCGGGTAAAGAGGTGGTGCCTGGTGGATCTGTTTCCGCAGACGATGCACGTCGAGACCGTCTGTCTACTAACACATAAAGACTGAAAAGGGCCGGGAAAAGCCTGAAATCAAGGGGTTTCCGTCACCGGAGCGACTGCGCTCCGGGTGATGGAAGCCCTTCTTTTATTCTCTGCGGAAACATATCCAGACCTCCGGCAGAGGCAGGGTTGTGGCTACGAAATTACTTTTTTCAGAAACGAGTCAACGATTTTACTTTTTCGGTGAAAACGAGTCAATGATTTTACTATTTTGGGTAGGTTGTGGCTATGATTTTACTGACGGATAGAAAGAAAGCGGCGGCACCGGAGTGATCAGTTCCGATGCCGCCTTTTTCTGTTTTAGCCGTTGTTCTTACGATATTCCTTGCCGATAGCCTTGGCTCTGGCGATCAGCTGGTAGACGCGAGGCTCTGAGATTTTCAGCTTTGCAGCGATTTCCCTGACGGTGTAACCCTGCAGAATCTTCATCTCGAACGCTCTCGCAATGCGGATGTCCTCAGCATCCATCATGGCCTTTATACCTTCGTACTCCAACTTGGCCGTAACCTGCTCATCCACAGGAGCGCTTCCGACAGACTCATAACCAGTTTCGACGAGTCCGTCCCAACTGATGATGGGAGCCTGCTTCTTGTCCCTGTAAGGGCAGGTGGCACAGGAGACGGTGTCCGGGCATTTGATGAACGCTTTTCTTTTTCCAGGGATCATGCATCTGACACTGGCATATCCACGGGAATGCTGGGTATCCAGATAGCTCCACTGAAACTCGGCAAAGGCGCGGTTCTCCGTCTTGAAGAAGTACACCGTAACCTTTTCGCTGCCGTGGAAGTTGAGCGTCCGGCAATCATCCCAAGTGATGCCATAGTTGTCGAGGTCTGCCTGATCCTTGATTTCGATCGGAGCGTCGTAGAGAATCTCTCCGTTTGCTCCAATGCTTGTGTTGTGCTTGAATTCGGCCTCAAGCTGAGCCTTCACGATTTTTGCCATTTAGGTTTCCTCCACTTGGCTTTGTGCCGAAGCGGAGAAATCCCAATATGGCTGCCAGCTTTTTCTCATTGGTCACCTCACGCGGATAGTCCGCTTCGCAGATAGGTGACCAGCGGTGCAAGACGCTGGACTGTTATTCTGTTGTTTCGCCAGTATTGACCTTGCACGTAATCCTCTGCAGCGGATTACGTCGCAACCGGCGATGCTGGTGATGGGTTACCGAAGCTCAGAAGCTCTGAAATCCAACTCGTCGAACACTTCGGTGAAGTAACAAGGAGAAAGATTCTCAATAGAACTTGCTCCATACTTCTTGAGGATGTGCATCACTTCGTCATTGCCGACGAGAGCCGCTACCTCATTTGCTGCATTTTGGATATTGATAATCCAGTTCTGTTTGTCGCACATTGTCATTACATTTCCTCGAATTCCGGCCCAGCCTTGGCCTTCGGATGGACCTGTGGGATTTGCTTGCTGCAACTCGCAGGCTTATTAAAGCAAAATGATTCGAATCTGTTAAAACTCGACGAGTTGGAGAAAATCGCCAGAAATCAAGCACATTTTCATGCCAGAGCAAAAAAAAAGACCCCTCAAAGGGTCTGATACGACCTTTTGAGGGGTTTATCCCCAACTTGGCGAGTTGGAAAAAATATAATTATTATCTTCTGACTCTGTCCTTGGTTCCGATTTCCTCAAGCCCAGAGGCTTCTAAAAGGCGATTAAAGTTTACAATATCGATACCAGGAAACGTCTCAAGTATTCTGATTCTTGTTTTATCTGGTTCTTCATAATAATGCAGTTTGCAATGATCGGCCTTATCATATAGTTTTTCAGTCAACCTTAACCGTAATCCGAGCCCTACACAAATAGCCATCAATGTGTCGCTCTGCATATTGTTGACTTTGTTATCACGGATTTTTCCGTAATAGTTTTCATGAACATGTGTTAGATCATAAAAATCGAGTGGAGCGGCTATACCTTTTTTATTGATTAAGAACCATATACAATCACAGAGTGTTGAATCCTCATCACCTATTTTGCGCAAGAATTCTTTTTCAGTTTCATCGTCGTAAGCCACTAAATTATCTCTGGCTGACAAGTATGTACCAACAACATCCTTTTTATCGATGCCTTCTTGTAAGGCTCCTTGCATGCGTGGAGAAAAAACGAGAATACGCTGATCTATTTCTTGAGGACCTATTTTATAGAGAACAGCAAGATTGGAAGGGTCTTCTTTAACATACTTGTAAGTAATAATGTGTTGTTCTCGAATGTTGATAGCACACTGGCCGAGGTTGTTACGTGCATACTTGGTAAGGTGAATCTGACCGTTATTCTCAGAAATGTATTTTTTATCCGGAAGGACAAAGTAACCATCAACAAATACGAAGCCTCTCGACTGGACCCATTCTTCAAAGAGAATGTTTTCAGACAGGAGCTTTAGTGCATCCTCCGTGCTGATGGGCACATAATCCTTTGTACGATTTACGTCAGCATAAACCTCTTCGTAATCTTGGAAATTTGAGATTTGGTCCTCCAGCCCAATTTCAAGTAGTCTAATTTTTACAGACGCCTTGGAAACAATGAAGAAATCAGCCAGTTGACCGATAAGCTCATCGCATGAAGAAATACCTGACGTCAGATACTCCTTTGCTTTCTTTGTGAAGGGCTCTTTCGGCATAAGGATACGAGGAGCAAGTTTATGAGACTGCCATTCCAACCACTGAACTTCGTTTTGCTTTGTTTTTTTGCCATTTGCTGGTTCAAAGTTTGTGCGAGTTTGGCGGCACATGATTGGATAAAGTTGCTCTTTGGCTTTTTTATTCTTTCGTTCAAGGATCAAGAAGTATGTTCTGTCTTTCTCCCAATGGAGCATCTCATGAATCAGGGTGTTACGTTTACATCCTTCTCCATAGGCCCACTCGGAGTTTGGATCGAACAGTAGCGTTCCAGCGGGATAAAACTCAGATACATACTCATCAGTTTCTGAATTGTAGATTTCTACATATCCATCCAGCAGAAGACAACAGCCAAATACGTCGAGATCTTTTGAAAGAGAGGCTGTCTCAATCTTCAGTTTTGCATTTTCAATCATATCCTCTACAGGAAGGGGCATGGGATTAACGAGAGCATCCTTGCAGTATTTTACGAGGAATTTTGTGGCATAATCATCTAATCGGTTTGCGCCGAGAATCAGAGCGCCAGTTTTTTTGTTAATATCAAAAACATCACTGGGGGAGGGCCTTTTATCCATCAGCATTATCCTCCCTGTCTTCAAAGTGATCCAAAGGCATGTCTGTTAACAAGTGACGAGCCTCTTTCCAATTTGGATAGTATTTCTCTACTAAAGCTCTAAATCTGTTTGTATGGTTTTCTTCAAGCAAATGTACGAGTTCATGTACAATGACATATTCCAGACACTCAACCGGCTTCTTTACGAGTTGAAGGTTGAGGAGAATACGTTTTTCAGGGATATTACAAGAACCCCAGCGGGTCTTCATATATTTGACATTACAGGCATTGACCTCCACTCCGACGCGATCCTCGCATTGTTTCAGGATGGCGGGAAGGACACGCTTTAGCTCTGATCGATACCATTCGGTTAGAGCTTTCTCTCTGCTTTCCTCTGATGCACCTTCCGGTGCGGTCATTAGGATTTTGTTGGGCGTTTTTTCAATATGATAACGTCGTCCTTTATATACTACCTGCAGCATATAGGGCTTTCCCCAGAGGTAGCACGCCTCACCAGAGACATATTCACGCTTAGATTGTCTTGGTTGAGCTAACATCCTATCGCGCACTTTTGTTATTTCAGGAACCTTCCGGAGGACAAAGTGATGGATTGCCTCATCAGATGCTTCGATAGGGGCGCTGACCGTCACTGTACCCTCGGGAGGATTAACTCGAATGTATAGGTTTTTCTGGCCTGATTTTCTTTTGATCTCAACCGGAATCCCGGCGATCGTGGTTGCTTCATTGCTGATCATACTCTGCCTGCCTTTTTGCAATATCGAAGATACCCTCAGTTTCTTCGGTGGCCTTTTCCACCGTACGAGCTGCTGCGATTAATCTATTATAGATAGCCAATCGGACAGCCTGTGCTCTTTGGAAGTGCTCCTGCCAGCGCGGGCGAATGCTTACACGAATAGCATGATCGACACCAATTGTTAGTTCGAAGTCATATTCAAGATAATCATAGATAGCACGCCGTGCCGCGCTATCCCGGATTCCTTCCGGATAGCTATCATCATCTTCAGGGTGGAGGATTGCCTGTGCTAATTCGACAACTTGTTTCAAGTATTCCTCATAACTCATAGCCTCGATCTTACGTTGCTCGATAACATCCTCCAGCATTTCGGAGAGCTTACCGTAGTAGACTTCGTTGGAGCTCATCTTTTTGACGATTTCATGTTTAAGGTTGTTCTCAATGGTCTCAGCTTTGGCGGTGTTATCACCAGGGAGCTCTTTCACTAAATCTACAGGTGTTGTTGTCTTTCCCTCAAGGAGAAGCTCTACAAGTGACATGTCGGCCATTTTGTTGACCAGCTTAGAGTCATGTGCTCGAATGTAAGTGTCAAGGATATAGCGCATATCTGCTTCATATGGTTTCTGGTCAATGTAATCACAACTCGCCAGCTTAATCATTTCTTTGATTTTGTTATAGCCGGAAATTTCATCACGCAGTTCATTGACCTGTTTCTCCGTATAGCCGTAATGAGAAACCAGCCGTTCACAACAACTTGCAAAGGAGCGTGTAAGTGATGCGGTCAACGCATAGAGTGTATCCCGACGGGCGATTCGCTCATCAGATTCGCTGTACGTTCCACAGAAATAATCAATGTAATTGGCGTCAGATTTTGGTTCGTTGACATTTGCCAACAGGTCCTTCAGTGATGCGAGACTGCCGACCATTTCAGATTTGGCTTCGTCATAACGGTCATTGATAAGTCCTTCAACATCCTCTTTATCAAAGCCGTCGAAAGCCTCAGAGGTGTAGTCTTTAACAGCGGACTGAATATTGCGAAACAGATCCATATAATCCACAATGTACCCGTAATCCTTGTCATCACCATCGGGACGGTTGACACGGCAAATGGACTGGAATAGATCGTGATCTCGCATGCTCTTGTCAATATACAGGTAAGTGGCACTTGGCGCATCGAAACCTGTCAAGAGCTTGTCAACAACGATGAGTAATTTCATCTTCGCTGGGGTCTTCTTGAACATCTCCTTGACTTCTGACTCGAAGTCCTCCAGCTTCTTGCCATTAAGCATTCGGTCGTAGATCTTCTTTTTATACTCTTCCTCACTCGTTTGAGAAAGATCTGACGTTGCAGTACGTACACTTGCGGTTGTAGGCTCGTATGAAGTTACAACCGCACATTTAGTGAAACCATGTGATTGAAAAATCTCCCAATACTTGCATGCTTCATATATGCTATTAGCCACAAGCATAGCAGTACCACGGTCGTTTGCGAGGCGAGGCTTATCGCTCATATCAAAAATGATATCGGCAGCGATACGCTCCAGACGCTCCTTGGAACTATAGAGTTTGCTCACAGTTGTCCAGCTTTGTTTAAGCTGCATTTTTGCGCGTTCCGTCAATCCAGCAGTCTTCAAATCGAACCATTGATCAATTTTATCCTGGCTGGACAAGTCCTGATCCACATCACGTGCTTCATAACGAAGGTCGAGGACAACACCATCCGCGACACCCTCATTAAATTTATAAGTGTGAATATAGGTACCGAAGGTTTCCAAACTGGTTTGTTTGTCCGTCTTCAGTAGGGGGGTTCCGGTAAAACCGATCAGGATTGCTTTCGGCATAAGTAAACGAACAGCCTTGTGCAGCTTGCCAGAGTTGGTACGATGACACTCGTCTATGAAAGCTATAATATTTCCTTTGGCTTCATAGTCTTTTGGCAGGTCCTTAAGCAGTTCTCGACTATACTGATCTATGTCAGCTTGCTTTCCAGCGTTATGACCATACTTGTGGATAAGGGAGCATACAATGGGTGCTTCGTTTTTGTTGAGAATATCCCGCAAATCAGAGCAGCTTTTGGCTCGCTTGACTTTCTTTTCTCCAACATCTTGGAAGAGACTCTCAATCTGATCATCCAGTTCTTCGCGATCAGTAATAATGACAACTCGACTATCATCAATGTGCTCGCGTATCCACTTGGTCAGCCAAACCATGATGAGAGATTTACCGGAGCCTTGAGTGTTCCAGATGATGCCGCCGTCACCTTGCTGGATTCTAACCTGCGCAGCCAGAATCGCAAAGAATTGATTGTGTCGGGCAGTCTTTTTGATTCCGGCATCAAAAATCATGAAATCATGGATTAACATTAAAAACCGGTCATGCTGACAAAGTGATATGATGCCATCACGGAGTCGGTTAGATTCAGCTGACTGCATATCACGAATAAGAGCAGACAGATTATCAGAAGCACGGGCATCCTCCCGCCACGAAAGATAATACTTCTCAGGCGTTTCAATAACACCATATTTCAAACCCTCAGCCTCATTACCTGCCATCAGAAGCTGCATTGTGTTGAAAAAGCCTTGGATATTTTCTTTCTGCTGATTGGTCAGCATTTGACGGATACCTTCACCGACTGAAACGGGGGATTTTTTTAATTCGAACATCCCGAGTGCAATGCCATTCACATAGAGAACCAGATCAGGGCGTTTTTTTGTAACCTGATCATAACGAAGGACGGATACCTCTTCTGCGACATAGAAATCGTTATTTGAGGTGTTATCCCAATCAATATAGTGGACGGTGATGCGACCGCTGTGATCATCCTTAATACCTTGATCCCCATAGCGGAGAAGACTATATACTTCTTCATTAACGTGGTACAAGGAGTCAGCCTGATTCCGAACTTTGATCGTTAAATCACTAATGGCACGATTGACTGCATCACGACTATATCCACGTGCAGTCAAATTCTTGCGGAGCTCTTCTTCCCGAATAGGGGTATTTACTTGATCCTCCAGATTACCGAGATAGGAATAGTGTAGGTCGTTAATGAGCCACCCCTTTACACGTTCCTGTAATTTTCTTTCACTATCAACAGACATGTGCTGCCTCCTTATTGATTCAGGCGTACCCGACCAGTCAGTAGGTCATCCATCGCACCTTCACGAATCTGGATTATTTTCTCTCTTTCTTCTTCAAGACCATCTATTTCTTTATCCATCGCTAATAGAACATCAGCGATTGCAGCCTGTTCCTTTGTATCGCTTGGTATGCATAGATCAGTAGTCTTGATTGATTTCTTCGAAACAGATGAAACCTTAATTCCAGTAATGTGGGGGAGCAATTGGTCGTGAAATGCTCTTGAGTTAATGTAGTAACCCAAAAAACCGTATGAAGTCTCATAATTTGGTCGACATACTATAGTATGGAGCCCACCAACAAGAGGCTTTGAAACATGACCAATCTGGATTGCTTTTCCAACAGTTTCATCTTCTGCTGTGTCGGCGATTATTACATCGTTTATCTGAAGAAGCCACTTGTCAAAAAAAGCAACTCCCTTTTTGAGATATGGAATTTCATCACTATCTGAGACAACAGCACCATACTTTACAAGAATGTCTCCATAATGAATGTTTCCAATGGTTCCATGATCCGAAAGGTTTTCTCTTGCATATGTATTGTTCTTGAGTAGCGTGAAATATTGTTCAAATGAAATGGTAATCCAGCCATTAGAAAAACCTTCCAGTCTTGTTTTGCCGCTCATAAGATCTTCCAAGGCACCGTCGCGAATTGCCCTCTTTTTTTCAATGAGCTCTGCCATATTATCAATGTGCTCATCCAGTTTTGAAAGAGCGCCTGCAATTTTCTTTTGCTCAGGAATAGGTGGAAGATGAACAACCACTTTCTTAACGACGTTTTTATTTAGGTTTTGTACGCCACTACCTGCAGCAAATGCTACATATTGCTTGTAGGTTTCGGGTGATGATAAAACGTAGTAGAGAAATTCTTTATCAACGGAATCTTGGTAATCATATAATCTGAGCCAGCCATCGTGAATGCATCCGGGAATACTCAAAATATAGGGACGTCCAAAACTCATAGAGTTTGAAAGAATAAAGTCTCCCGCATTTACAGAAACAGAGTGAGTTGCACCGTTGGGGGTGATCTTCTCCGAGGTATGAGTAATGTATTTGCCGTAGCGAGGAGCATCGCCAATTTTAATCCAGTTAACTCCGTTCACATTGGAAGTCAGATAGGATTCAATGGGTCTTGGAGAAGCACCTCTTCCGACATGCATTATGTTTCCAATCGTGCATTCGTTCCATTCTTTCGGATAAGTTACCATGTGTATCCCATCCTTTCCAGCGCCTGACGGACATATTCCTTTGACTTGGTGGTCTTTTCCTCGATATCACCAAGTGTATGCTCATACCTCTTAGCAATTAAGATTACACGAGAGGCATAGTCATTTAGTATACGAACGATTTCACTATTGACGTCGCTGTAAAGACGTGGCATCCATTTTTGATCAAATAGGAGATGCTTGATCTCATCAATAGTTAAAACGCCATATTTGGCTTCAACAAGATCGTCTAACGCCTTTTGAGCAGCTTTGATTTCTTTGCCAAGAGCATCGGATTCATCCATCTTTGCTTGGTAGGCAAGCAGTGCATTGTACTCTTCTTGGTATACTTCGGGGACAGTTGCCGTATCTGTGGCGACTTTCAGTGCAGCTTTTAACTTGCTCTTGGCAAAGGTTCCGTTTTTATTCCGGATGCCATAATTCTCAATGGAAGGGGTCATCTTTGCGATTATTTCTAAATCGGTTGTATCTACATTTCCGAGTTTCTCCATAAGAGTAGTAAGAGCAAACATCTCCGGAGATGTTTTCTTTGCGTCAAGCTCTTTCAAGCGCTTTGTCAAATTGGCCTTTGGAAGATCACCACTCTCTGACAAGACATCCTTCAGCAGCCCATCATCTCCAGATTCTTCTTCGCGCATTTCTTCCAATTCTGATGAAAGTTGATCACGCGTTTCGGACATTTCAGCAATGGCAGAAAGCTCTGTACCATAATACTCAGTTTCAATGATACTGCGAGGAATCAAAGCGCCATCAAATGATTTTATTTTGCTTTTATCCTCGACAGTGATAGTTTCACCTGTATCCTTATCCTTTTGCTTCTTTTGTGCATAGGTATACTCGATTTCGCGGGCGGCTTCATAACCATAGGCTTTAATCGCATACACATCATCTTGAAGTTTCTCATTCCAATAGTTCATGAGGCAATCATAAATATCGTAGTTATCAAGAAAATGAGAATCTTCATAGGCTTCCAGTATCAATGAACCAAGCATGCGAATAAAAGCCTTGGGGTCAGTAGCATCAGAAATTGTTAGAAGGTGTTCACAAACTTCATTGCGCCAGATATTAAAAATCTCAGTTCCTTCTTTTTGCTTTTCATATTGAAGCTTTTCGTCATGCTCAAATACACTCTCTATTTCATCAGAGGGTAGAGCAAGTTCGTAAATATCATGGGCACGATCGACACAAGTGAATATTGTCTCCTTCAGTTCGGGTGATGCTGTCCAAAGGCGCTCAAGAGAGTCAATATCGTGTTTTGGAATCCCACCGTACAGATGAGCGGCGATGTTCTGAGGCAAGGTGGTATCAATCTTTTGAATATAGCGGGGCACATTCATGTTGCCCTCGTTTTCATCCAAAATCATGGTATAAGGAACACTACGTGAATAACCATCTATTTCTTCCTGAGAGGTATAAACACGCACTATCTTCTCGATATCCTGCTCTCGTAGACGATTCTTGTTCCCATCTTTTTTATACCCGCTACTTGCATCAATGAAGAAGATGCTTTCACGAGTATCAGCATCTTCTTTGTCAATGAAAACAAGACATGCAGGGATACCGGTCCCATAAAACAGGTTTGCTGGAAGGCTTACGATGCCCTTGATATAATGAGTCCGTAGAACAGCCTGACGAATTGTCTCCTCGGCATTTGGACGCGTAAGAATACCGTGAGGCATTACAATTCCGGCTTTACCGTTAGTATCCAAACATTTGATTACGTGAAGGAGCCATGCATAATCGCCGTTTTTTTCAGGAGGAATCCCAAACCCCTCAAAACGGTGATACTGATCGTTGTCGGCTTTTAGGCCATCACTCCACGATTTATCAGAAAAGGGAGGATTCATAACTATGAAGTCAAAACGAGATAATTGACCAAAGCTATCCTTAAACTGTGGATCAGAGAGAGTGTTGCCTCGTTTGATTTCGCCGTTTCCTTTCTGATGAAGGATAAGGTTCATAGTAGCAAGACCCGCCGTGGAGTGATCTTTTTCCTGTCCAAAAATAGTAACGAGTGAATTGCCATCCTCGTCAAGAGGCGCTTCATCCGCTGCCCGGATCAAAAGGCTCCCGCTGCCTGCAGCAGGATCAAATAGCTTCCAAGCCTTGTCGGGCACTGGCTTAATGTTACCGATGCCAATGAGCCGTGCAATGATCCGTGATACCTCACTTGGTGTATAGAATTGCCCCTTGCTCTTTCCGGATTCTTGCGCAAACTTCATCATGAAATACTCATACGCGTCTCCAATGATGTCATCACCACTGGCGCGGTTAGTGCGGAAGTCTATGGCGGGATTCTGGAAGACCCCGATCAATCCAGATACTTTATCAACCAGTTCCTTCCCGGAACCAAGCTCATCGGTGTTATTGAAGCTGACTTCCGGAAGGGCTCCCTGCAGATGGTTATCTTCCATGAACTTCTGAATAATCTTGTCCACGCGTTCACCAATATCCGGCTTTCCTTTCGCCAGTGTCAGAGCATCGAAGGACGTTTCAGGAGTCACTTTAAACATGGCAAAAGGTTGTCCTTTGTATCGATCTGACACGTATTTATGAAACAGTAATACCAGCACATAGTCTTTATATCTGGCGGGTTCCACACCGCCACGGAGTTTGTTACATGCTTCCCAGAGCATTGAATACAATTCCGATTTCTTCACAGCCATACCTCTAATTCTCCGTTCTTCTAATTTCTGAAAATGATTTCAAGATTTCTCGCCCTTATCTTGACTCTTTGCCCAAGCGTCAAGCTCTGAGTATTTGAATTTCCATGATTTTCCGATTTTCTGAGCAGGAATGCCTTTTCCCTTACGAATCCAGTCTCGAATAGTGGCGGGTTTTACACCAAAGTACTCAGCTGCCTCGTCTACATTTATCCATTTTTCTTCGATATGTTCGCCCATCATTTCACCTCACGTGTTTGAGTACACACTAAACCACTCTCTATGATACTCCAAAATCATGGGTTTTTCAACGGTTTATGTATGTTTTGCGTTGTTTTTCTCGGTTTTTATAGTATAGTTATTTCGGATACAAGAACTAAAATAACGGGCAGCACTTACCATCCCGGTAGGCGCTGCCCGTTTTTTATTGCTTCTGATAAAATCCGCATTCGTACCCATCGGCCCGGAGCTCGATGCCTGGTATCCACGGTGGGGTCCTCCCCATCTGCTCACAGATCGCGTCCAGAGATACTTCCGGCGAACACTCGATGATCAGTTCATCATGCACATGCCCGCAGATGAAGCAGTGGCTCAGGGTCCGCATGGCGTAGGACAGGATGTCCCGGCTGACGGCCTGCACGATGTTCTCGACGAACTTCGGACCATAACTCTCGATCCGGCTCCATTTCTTCTGGGCGTCGATCCCCATATAGGTGACGGACTCGCCTCCGAAACGGTTCTCTCCGATCCGGGGCTTCACGTAGGCCAGCCTGCGTCCGGAGGGCAGTGTGATAAACAGCATCCCGTTTTTCATCACGAAGGTGATGTCACCGACCTGGGTCTCGGTCCGCTGCTTGATCGCGTCTTTCACGGCGGTATCGACGGCCCACCAGTACGCGGTGATGTTGGGATTGCTGCTGCGCCACATATCCACCAGCGGCTGAAGCTCGTCTTCGGTCAAGCCCATGTCGAGAGCGCCCATCGCTTTAAGGGCACCGACGCTGCCGCCATAGCCGAGGGCGAGCTCGGCGATTTTGCCTTTTTGCCGGAGGTGGCTGTTCTGGCCGTGCTTCTCCACAACACAGCCAAACATCCTGCTGGCGCTCTCGCAATAAATATCACGGCCTTTGCGGAAGACCTCGGCCCGCCACTCCTCGTGAGCAAGATGGCTCAGGACCCGAGCCTCGATCGCGCTGAAATCTGACACCACAAATTTGTATCCCGGACGCGGGATGAACGCGGTCCTGATCAATTCGGAAAGCACACCGGGGACGGAATCGTACAGCATATCCAGCATTTCGTAGTCACCGGCTTTCACCAGATCCCGCGCCTGCTCCAGATCGTCCATGTGATTTTGCGGCAGATTTTGCAGCTGGATTAGCCTCCCGGCCCAGCGGCCACTACGGTTGGCTCCGTAAAATTGGAACATGCCGTGGCAGCGGCCATCGGCGCAGACCGCGTTTTGCATCGCCTGGTATTTCCGGACGGAGCTCTTGGCAAGCTGTAGCCGCAGGGCCAGCACCTCCGCCAGCTTCTCCGGCGCGGTTTTGATCATGGCAGCGACATCCTTCTTTCCGAGGCTGTCCACCTCCATGCCATTCTCTGCGAGATAATCCTTCATCTGTATGATCGAGTTGGGATTTTCCAACCCGGTCTTTTTCTGCATTCTGGCGGTCAGGTCCGTCTTGGAAAGCTCGTCGATCCGGAGGGCCTGCCGTACCATATCCTGATCGATCATGATACCGCGATCGTTAATTTCCTGATCGAGATGATACTCGTCCCAGACGAAGTCCGGCACCGGGTAGTTCTTCAGCCGCTCTTGTATCTGCATTTCCACCTGCACATCTCGCTCATTATATTTTTTGAACAGATCCCACTTGTCCGGCGCGTGATGGGGCAGGTTCCAGGTCCGGCCACCGTTGCTCTTCGTCGGTCTGCAAGGGCAGCAGAAATACTTGATCAGATCCTTGCCTTCTTTGAGCTTCTGTTCCTCGAAGCCGAGGACGGCACCGACTTTCTCCAAGCCCAGCGGCAGACCGTTGTATGCAGCCCAGACCAGTGTGCATTTCCATGACGCCGGATCGAGGTAGTTCTGGACCGGATCGCCGGGGATGCTATAGGAGCGGAAGTGCTCCGGATAGTTCCGGCGCAGCCAGACCGACAGGCAGACCCGCTCGAAGCTGGCATTGTAGGCCCACTTCGTCACCCGGTCATCGGAGAGCGCAGCAATGATCTCAACCGGGACCGTATCTCCGCAGGCGAGATCGTACACGGTGATGGGGCCGTGGTTGACGGACACACCGAACAGCAGAATCTCGAAATCCGGGGACTCCGCGTATTTATAGGCACCGGATTTTCCGATGTCGACACTTGATTTCGTCTCAAGGTCTAAAGACAGATTTTTAATCTCCATAGTAGTCCTTTCACAAAGCGGCAGGGTTTGGAGCCCTGCCGCCACAGTTAAATTATTCAGTTGTTTCAGTGCTGGATTCCTCCAGCGCTTTTGCTTTGCGCTCCTTGCGCTCGGCCAGTTTCTTCTTGATACCATCAAAGGCGATGCTCACCAGTTCAGCTACCATATAGCCGAGACCGGCACCGCACATGCTACAGAAGCTGATCACGATAATCAGATCCGCCAGATGGCTCAGCGTCATTGTCGTTTCCATTGTCTTTCTTCCTCATCTTTTTTCTGTCCTCCGCCCAGGTCTGCAGGCCGGGAAAAAGGTAGAACAGAGCTCTTTTCATCACACCGATGAACCACTTCCAGATCCCAGCCATGCACAGAAGCCAGAAGGCAAAGCAGATGCCGGTCAGGGTACCTCGGACCACCGAATCCATAAACTCATTGATCATCTCTACGGTCATTGTCATTCACCTCGTAAAGAGGGCAGCAGGCAGGGAGCCTGCCGCCCAGGTTGTTGTCATCAGGACAGGAAGTCCTCATCGTCATCGTCCAGGTCTGCGAAGTCATCCTCAGCACGGCTGTGGCCACCCAGCGGGGTACCATCCGAGAGCTTCTGGATGTTGTTCAGGCCGCAGGCGATGCCGCGATTGCCGTTGCTGTTGAAAGCGTAGAAGTTGATGCTGGCCCTGCCGATGATGCCGCTGTACAGCTCGGAGCTGTCCAGGATCGGATTGCGGTCGGCGTCGACCACACCCGGCTTCGTAGTGCTGTTGGCGTTCACGAAGTAGCTGCCTGCATAGGCTTCGTCGCCCTTGCGCTCCTTGTCGCCATCACGCAGCGGAGTCTTGATGTCCTCCAGCGCCGGTACGAACTTGCTGCTGCCCTTGAGCTTGCTCTGGCCTTCGTCATAAGCCGCCTGGATTGCAGCGCGGATCTTGGCGATGGTCACGGTGTCGCTCTTCGGGATAATCAGCGAAACGCTATACTTCGGGGTGCCGCCACCCAGCGGGGTCTTAGGCTCGTTGACATTGAGATAGGACATAACGGTGTGCTTGCCGGTGATAACCTTCGTAGGATTCTTA
>CADABA010000036.1 GCA_902785985.1 uncultured Lachnospiraceae bacterium | reverse complement strand
ACGTTCGAATTCCTTCTGAATGAGCTCGGCAATTACCGGATCGACCTTATTGATATCTTCCCATGTGTACATTATTTTCCTCCTGTACGTAAATCAGCGAAATCAGGAGCGCAAGAACGCTCCTGCTGCGCCGCGCAAGGTGCGAAGCGTCTTTTTTATATATACACATTCTAAAGATTTTTGCAAGAAGTTTTTTTACTCCTTGCGGCCTCCTCTTTCCGCATTCGCGAACTTTGTGTACTCCGGGATCCATGCGAGCTTCACTGTCCCGATGGGACCGTTCCTCTGTTTTGCGACAATGATCTCCGCAATTCCTTTATTTTCAGACGAATCCTTGTTATAGTATTCATCCCTGTAAATGAACATCACGACGTCCGCGTCCTGCTCGATCGCCCCCGATTCACGGAGGTCAGACAGCATCGGCCGATGGTCCTCCCGCTGCTCGACGCCGCGGTTCAGCTGAGAGAGCGCAACGATCGGTATATTCAGTTCACGCGCAAGCGACTTCAGCGCACGGGAAATATCGGAGATCTCCTGCTGGCGGTTCTCCGAGCGCCCGCCGTTTCCGGCCATGAGCTGCAGGTAATCGATAAAAATAATCCGGATATCCGCATCCAGCTTATATTTCCTGGCCTTGGACCGGAATTCCTGCAGGTTGATGCCGGGCGTGTCGTCTATGATCAGCTGAGAGTTGCTGATCGTCCCCGCACCTTCGACAAGCTTCGCCCATTCCTCGTCCTTCAGCTTACCGGTACGGAGAGACTGGGCATTGACAAAAGACTCCAGTGCGAAGAGACGGTTCATAAGCTGATCCTTCGACATCTCGAGAGAGAACAGGGCACAGGGAATATTTTCCCGGAATGCCATGTACTGGCAGATGTTCAGGACAAAGGCGGTCTTTCCCATGGAAGGTCTCGCAGCGACCAGGATAAAGTCAGAGTTCTGAAAGCCCGAAGTCTTATAGTCAAGATCAACGAAACCGGTCGCCAGCCCCGTGACAGCGCTCTTGGCCTTCGCGGCATTTTCGATCCTGGTCAGCGTCTGGAGAACGATATCACGGATCGGTGTATAATCCCCGCCTGTTCTCTGCTGGAGCACCGCAAAAACTTCTTTTTCGGTGCGGTCGAGGATCGTGCGGACTTCATCCCTCCCGAGATAGCAGTCGTTCTCGATCTCAGACATCACTTTGATCAGTCGGCGGAGCGTAGCCTTCTCAGCGACGATATTTGCATAGTAACGGATGTTGGCGGATGTCGGCACTGCTGCGATGATATCCGTGACAAATGCCATATCCATAAGCTCCGGCGGAACGTCTTTCATTTTCAGGCGGTCTGCCAGAGTGACCACATCCACCGGCCGGTCCTCATCATAAAGCTCCTTCATCGCCTCAAAAAGGACGCCGTACTGCTGTTCGTAAAAATCCTCCTTCTTAAGGATCTCTACAGCAGTTGTGACGGCATCCCCGGACATCAGCATGGAGCCGATGACTGATTTTTCCGCCTCCAGCGAGTGAGGCGGTATTCTTTTAATGACAGCTTCTTCCATTCCCACCTCTAGAGGTCTCTTGCCTTACGCTTCTTTGACAATGACTTTCAGATTTGCGGTGACCTGCGGATGTACGCGGACCGGAACGGTCGTCTCGCCGAGTTCTCTCAGCGGAGAGTCCAGAGTCATCTTCTTCCGGTCAAGCTCGACGCCGAGCTGCTGCTTTGCCGCATCCGCGATCTCTTTTGTCGAAACGGATCCGAAGGTCTTTCCGCCCGCACCGACCTTGATCGAGACCGTGACAGATTTCTGTTCGAGATCCGCAGCGAAAGCCTGTGCCTCCTTCAGCTGTTCCGCAGCGATTCTCGCCTCGCTTTTCTTCTTCAGCTCAATATCCTTGATGTTCTTCGGGGTCGCCTGCACGGCAAGCTTCTTCGGGAAGAGCATATTGCGAGCGTATCCGTCCGATACATTGACGACATCATCTTTTTTTCCGACATTCTTTACATCGGCAAGTAACAGTACTTTCATCATATATCTCCTTCTTCTTTCATCTGCAGGATCGTTCTCTTCAGGAGAGCGACCGCATCCTTTACGGTATAGTCCGGGAGCTGTGCTCCTGCTATATTCAAGTGTCCGCCGCCGCCCAGTCTCTCCATAATCAGCTGGACATTGATCTCATCGATCGCGCGGGCGCTGATATACACCGTATTGTTGTAATTTGTCATGACAAAGGAAGCCTTCACACCGACGACTGACAGGAGTTCATTCGCAGCCTGTGCAGCGACGACAGTCGGAGACTTCAGCCCCTCGCTCTTACACTCGGAAATCGCGAAGCAGCTCTCGAAAACTTCCGCGCTGGCGATCGCCTGAGACTTGGCCTGGACATCTTCCATGCTGTCCCGGAACATTTTGCGGATCCGCGTGACATCAGCGCCGTTCCTGCGAAGGTAAGCCGCCGCCTCGAACGTCCTGACACCCGTCCTGGTCAGGAAATTGCTCGTATCCACCATGATGCCCGCGTACATCGCGTCTGCCTCCAGCGAGCGTATCTTCAGCTTGTCGTCAAAATACTGGACGACCTCTGCGACCATCTCGCAGGCGCTCGATGCATAGGGCTCAATATAGCTCAGCACGGCGTTCTGGATGATATCTTTTCCCTGTCGGTGATGATCCAGCACGACAATCATATTCGTCCTTCTGAGAAGCTCTTCGCATTCCGTGTAATTGGGCTTGTTGGTGTCAACGACGACAACGACCGTACTCGAATTGGTCGCCTCGATCGCTTCCTTCTGCGTAACGAACATATTATCGCCGTATTCCGGATTGTCCTTGAACATTTCGATCATCGGACGGATCGCATCCGGAGGATTGTCCATGACGATATGGGCCGGTTTTTCAATTGTTTTCGCACATCGGTAGATACCGACGGCTGCGCCGAGCGCATCGACATCCGGAATCTTGTGGCCCATAATGAAGATTTCCGACTTGCTGGTCATGATTTCCTTCAGGGCATGCGCCTTGACACGCGCCTTGACGCGCGTATACTTTTCCACGCTCTCAGTCTTTCCGCCGAAATAGCGGGTATTATACCCCTCCTTGATCACGACCTGATCTCCGCCGCGCCCAAGGGCCAGTTCGATCGCGCTGCGCGCGAACTCCGCGTTCTGCATCAGATAATTGGATCCGTATCCGATCCCGACGGATATCGTCATCGCAATTTCATTGCCGACATTGACCGTCTTGACATCCTCGAGGAGCTCGAATTTCTTGGCCTCGAGTTCATCCAGCGAGCCCTTCTTCATCATAAAGAAGTACTTATCCTTCTCGGTCTTCTTACAGATCCCGTCCACATCAGAAAAATACTTATTGATTTTCCGTTCAACAAGTGCCAGAAGCAGTGATCTCCTGAGCTCGTCAACACTCTCCAGAGCCTCCTCATAATTATCAAGAGAGAGCTGCCCGCATACGATCCGGTTCTTGTCCCTCTCGGCGACAAGTCCGGACAGCTCCGTGATGTCGAAGAGATAGACCGCGATTGCAGAATTCTTCTCCGGATCCTGTTCTCCATCCTGGAGATCGATCAGCTCGTACATCACGATCTGCTGCATCGCGGCACGGTAAGTGTGATCCCCCTTTTGTACAGTCACCTCTGTCTTGTCCGTACGCCCGGGAAACTTCGCATTGGTGATTTCGGGAAATGCAGACACAATATTCTTATGGAACAGCTTGTCCTTCCCCGATATCTCGGCAAATGAATCGTTCATCCACATGACATTGCCGCGCATATCAAGAAGTGCGTACGGAAGTACGAATTCACGAAGCAGTCTGTGCTGTACCTGACCGTACTGCGCGGCAAAGGAGAAGAGCTCACTGACCATCCTGCGCTTCTCCAGAATATAAATGATCACTGCCAGTGCACTGTACACCATAAAGCCCAGAACAGCAATTCCGGCAGCTTTCCTGCCCGAAAATGCGTTGAGCAGCAGGATGACCGGTATCCAGCAGGCAGAAAGAAAGAGCGGCCACTGTATAAACTTTTTCACGCCCTGACCTATTGAAAAGTCATCCATCTGTATGCTCCTCCTCCCAAAACAAGGTACCGTTCACCGGCTGAATACCTCGGTCGACTGTTCTGCAGACGTTCATGCCGGACAGGCATTGGCGGGCAAAATATGTCTCTCATTACGGAACACCGGCAAAAGCCGCGCTGATAGCAGATAAAGCCGCCATTACAAGCGTAATGACGGCTTTAATTATAACTTACTTAATGACCCTTTGCAACTTTCCGTAAATCAATCCTGAACATACGGAAGGATAGCGAGATGGCGTGCTCTCTTGACTGCGAGCGTAAGCGCGCGCTGATGCTTTGCGCAGTTTCCTGTGATCCTTCTCGGAAGGATCTTGCCGCGTTCAGAGATGTATCTCTTCAGCTTGTTGACATCCTTGTAGCTGATCGACTTTCTTTCTTCTGCGGAATCCGCTCGGTTTTCTTCTGTATCCGCCTTCTCCGTTTCTCTGATAAGCCATTTGAGCTCTCCCTTCTATTTATCCCCGCCTGGCGGGAAGCATATAATCACTATTAATTGAACGGAAGCTCCTCATCGATTCCATCCGGGATATTCATGAACCCGTCGCCGATGAAATCATTTGCCGGAGTTTCCTGCCGCTGTGCAGGAGCCTGTGCTCTCGCAGAAGGCGCGCTCTGATAAGAATTGTTATAAGCGCCTGCGTTCTGCTGGCTGACTGCCTTGCTCTCAGCGAACTCGACGTTATCCACTACGATCTGTGTTCTGTAGACCGTCTGCCCTTCACGATTCTGATAATTGTTGTTCTGAATCTGTCCCTGGACAACGATCTTGGTGCCTTTTCTCAGATACTTTTCTACGAACTCAGCCTGCTTGCCGAAGGATACGCAGTCAAAGAAGTCTGCCTCCGGCTGACCGTCACGCTTAAATCTGCGGTCTACCGCAATACTGTAACGCGCGACTGCTGTCCCGCTGGCGTTTGTGGAATAACGTACTTCCGGGTCTCTTGTAAGACGACCCATTAAAATTGCTACATTCATTTATGTCACCTCATTTTTCTGAACGGTCAGCTGATCAGTAAATGGGACAATTTATTCTGCCGGCTCCTCTTCCGCTGCCGGTGCCTCTTCTGCCGCCGGAGCTTCCTCAGCCGGTGCTTCCTCTGTCACGACCTCCTCAGCCGGTGCAGAAGTCTTTTCGGGAGTAACCACGAATGTATCATTCTCATCCTTGCGGACAACGAGATAACGAAGAACATTCTCCATAATTCTCATACGTCCTTCAATTTCTGCCGGTGTATGTGTCTCGGCTTCGAAATTGATGAAGTAATAATAAGCCTCTGTCTGCTTCTGGATCTCATAAGCGAGCTTTCTCTTGCCCCACTCTTCAATCTCGCCGATCTGGCCGCCGAAACGGGTGATCAGAGCCTTTGCTCTCTCGAGTACATCCGCACGGGCTTCGTCATCGATCTTTGCAGAGATGACCACTGCTAATTCGTACTTGTTCATGCCTTTATTTCCTCCTTTTGGCCTTTGGCCTCCTGTCTGTGCAGGAGACAAGGATCATACTGTGAAACTCTCACAAAGAGTTACAATAACACATAAACAGGCCGTCCGCAAGTAAAAACAGGGGAATTTTTTTATTTCCGGTTCCGCTGTTCATGACATTGCCTGTTCCGGAGCCGGACAGCACAAAGCTGTCAGAACATTCCTTTTTTCAGCCGGCTTCGATCGGGATCCACTGCTGAGCAGCCGTCCCGTTCGACTTATATGTCCAGATATTCGTCGTATTCCGCACACTGCCGCCATAGATATCCATAACGGTGCCGTGCGCACTCTGGAGCGTGATCGTCCCTTCATTTTGCAGGATCCTCCACCGCTGTCCGAACTCGCCCCGCCAGGTCTCGATCTGCACGTTCCGTCCGGATGCGGACGAATTTCCCGCGATGGTAAGCACTTTGCCGGAATTCATATTCTCGATTCTGTAGGTGCCGTCGCCGCTGTAAATAAAGCGGAACTGCTGGGCAGCCGTCTGATTCCCGCGGTAGAGCCATGCATTGGTCCCATCCGCCTTGCCCGCATTGTAGATATCGATACAGTAGCCGGGATCGCCCGACGCAGCCAGATAATATGTTCCGGGATACAGCCGCTCCTCACGAGTCGTCTCGACCAGATAAAATTTCTGTGTGTCGGATCCGGTCTCCGCATACATTTTGACATAGTTCGTCGCCTCGGCCGGAATGTCCGGACAGGTAATGACCTTGCCGGAATTCTTATTTACGATCGTGTAGGTGCCGTCACTGTTCTCGTTGAAGAGCCATTTCTGAGCCGTCGTGCCGTTCCAGGTATAGAGCTGGACCTGTGCGCCGTTCGCCGTACTGTTGTTATATACGTCGATCGAGAGTTCGCACTTCTGATTGACAAATGTATAGCTGCCGTCATCATTCTGTGTAAGCGTAAATTTCTGCGCCTCCGTCCCGTTCTGACGGTACAGCCAGAGAGGCGTCCAGTCGACCATATTGCCGTTGTAGACGTCGACCGCGATGAGCGGATTCTGCTTCGGGACCAGTACATAGGTCTTTCCCGATTCGATGACAGACGCACGGTCGGACAGGTGCGTTATGGTCCGGTCCTCCTCCCCGGCATCCAGGTACCAGGTCTGGGCGGCCGATCTGTTGGAATCATAGAGCTGTACATTCGTCCCTGCCCTGTTCGATCCGCCTGCCACATCGAGCACTTTTCCGGATGCCTTTGACACGATCGAATACCCGCTCCCGTTCTCCTCGAGAGACCAGAGCTGGGCATCCGACCCGTTCCAGACATACTGCCAGATGTTTGTCCCGTTTGCTTTACTTCCGCCTGCCACATCGAGTGCTTTTCCGGACTGAAGATTCACGATCCTGTAATAACCGTCCCCGGCATAATCCAGCAGGAAACGCTGGGCAGCCGATCCGTTCTTCGTATAGATCTGCGCATTCGCGCCGCTTGCTGTCGAACCGCCCGAGATATCGAGCACCCTGTCCAGTCCGCCGATCCTGACCCGCAGATAATAGACCCCGGTCATATCCTCATAAGGCTCCGGCGTCGGTTCGGGTTCAGGCTCGGGCGTCGGCTCGGCTGTCGGATTACCGTAGGCATAGATGCAGGCATTTCTTCGTCCCGAGAAACTGCTTACACTGCAGTCCGTATAAGCACTTCCCGACCAGTAGTAGGATTCACCGGGACTCACGGTCGTCGTGCGGGTGATCCCGCTCAGATTTTTATCCGCTCCCTCAAAGAAGACCTTATGACCGTTGGCAGTCTCAATGATCACGCGAACACCGAAGGTCTGTCCGGATCCGATCGTCACCGCTTCGGAAAGGTCCGCCTTGTAAAAACCTGCGCAGTCAACATAGCCTGTGGCTGTCGCCGCGACCGTCCCGGACTCCGGATCTGTCCCTTCTTCATCGTCAGTCATTCCGACAATGAGCTCTGCCGTGTATGTCGCGGGTTCATTGGTATAGAATCCGATCCGGTCGATACTCTCGGCATGATCTTCTGTATGGAATACATTCATCGAATGGATCGCCTTCGTTGCGCTCCTGAGAGAGGAGCTTCCTGTCCATCCGGTCTCCGTATGGCTGAATACATCCTCGTCGCGAAGAGTTCCGGGCGCGTTATCCTCCATGATAAAGACAGCAGGATTGAGGAGCGACGCATCATCGTATGCAATCCAGAAGAGGCCTTCTTCTCCCCAGTCCGTCCCCCAGCTGTTCATGACCAGGTAAGCGCCGGGGTTCTCAGAATCCTGCGTCTCCTTCGCATCATCCCAGCCGACGATCGTAATCGCGTGATCGGCAGATGGCTTGGAAGCGCCCTCCTCCCAGCCGATATAATTCGAATTCAGATCATAATCATAGGCCCCCCTGCCGGAACAGTAGGTCGCCATAACACTTCCGTATGTGTATACTGCGCTCTTGATCTGATCCGTAACAGAATCCCAGGTCTCTGTTTTCCAGTAAGCATACTCTGACGGCCAGTCCGTCAGGAAAAGGACACGGTCGATATGGGCGATATCGTCTGACCGCGCTTCATTTCCCAGGTCATGGTCGTCAAACGCGTATACATTTTCATCGGCAGCCCCATAGCCTGTCGCCAGCGCGGCGGCGGCCATCATATAATTGCCCTTGGCAAGGTACCAGCCGTTGTTCGAGCTTCCTCTTGTGTATGTATCCTCATCCCCGTGAAAGACACCGTAAACGAGCTGTGTCTCCGAGAAATTTACGGAATCTGTAAGCCCCCGGAGCATAAGATTATTCTCCGAGCACGAAAGACTCGAAAATGCCCAGCATACACCTGACGACCCCTGATCCCCGATTCCTGAAATAAAAGGCGCTCTGTAGGATTCCGGAAGGGCCTGCCCGCTGCCGACAAGACCTTCGGTGATCTCGTCCGCTTCCTCCTCCCCATAAGCCTCAAAGCCTCTTACCGGGATGATTTCGGAATCGTCCCCGGTCTCTTCCATATAATATTCATCTTCCTCTTCGACACCGTCAAGGTCAGCGTCCCCGGCCGTCGCATATACGGCCGTCGGAAGGGAAAGCCCGAGAAGGGCAGCCAGCAGGACAGTAGAATATCTTCTTAACATACAGGACCTCCATGCAGTGCGTAAGCCACTGCGGGTAAAAACATCCTCATTCTTCTTCGGACAGCGCAAAGAGAGGGAGCCGGTCTCCGCTCCCTCACATTTCCTGCCCACGCAAAAATCTGTTTCAGGACACAGGCACAGCACATGCCCGCGCTGACCGTCGGATCAAAACGCGGGTACTGTTTACCACCGACAAATCGCCGGATCGAAATGCGGATACTGTTTATCACCGACAAATCGCCGGATCAAAACGCGGGTACTGCTTACCACCGACAAATCGCCGGATCGAAATGCGGATACTGCCGGCCCTCGCACAGATCGTCGGATCAAATTACACTTTGATCTGGGAGAACACCTCGCCGATCGGCTCTCTGATCACAAGATCCGCCATCGTATCCCTTCCTGTCGCCGATTTGTTGACCAGCACGAGCTTATCGCCGCGGAAATAGTCGATCAGTCCGGCTGCCGGATAGACGACAAGGGATGTTCCGCCGATGATCAGGCAGTCCGCCTCAGAGATCGCCCGCACTGCCCCCCGGATGACATCATTGTCAAGCCCTTCCTCATAGAGGACGACATCCGGCTTGACAGTGCCTCCGCACTTATCACACTTCGGGATTCCCTCCGAATCATAGACATACTGTCCGTCGAAGAACTTCCTGCAGCGCATACAGTAATTGCGGAGAACAGATCCGTGCAGTTCATAGACAGTCTTACTGCCTGCTTTCTGATGCAGACCATCAATATTCTGCGTCACAACAGCAAGCAGCTTTCCGGCTTTCTCAAGTTCCGCCAGCTTTTCGTGGGCAGCGTTCGGCTGCGCGTCAAGAATCAGCATCTTATCTTTATAAAAGCGGTAGAATTCGTCGGGCCTGTTCACAAAAAATGTATGGCTGATGATCTGCTCGGGCGGATACTTATATTTCAGGTTATACAGCCCGTCCTGTGAGCGGAAGTCAGGGATCCCGCTCTCTGTCGAGACGCCCGCTCCTCCAAAAAACACGATTTTCCTGTGCGTGTCAATAATTTTCTGAAGTTCCTCGATTTCACGGATCATGTTTCCACCTCCTGTAAAAAATGACATGACCATCTTCAGGTCGCCGCAGCCACACACGGTCCTCCTCACACAGGTTTATATCTGACTGAATCTGATCGGATGCCGATTCCGCAGCTCCCATGCTTCGCATTCGCGGGCGGTATCCGGTTCTCCTCAGGAGGGCCGATACTGTACTAAAAATAGGAATTCGGAACGCCGCTGCGTTCCGGCATCTCCGCGCAGGGTGCCGGCCGGTTCACATTTCTGTATCCTCCGGCTCACCTTCCGGTTCGGTCTCCATGCTCTCCGGTTCAGCCTCCTCACTCTCCGATTCACCTTCCGCGCGCCCTGATTCAGTCGGCACGCGTCCCGGGGCAGTCGACGCAGTCGTTTTCGTCGGTTTCTCCGAAGAGACACACTTCCCGATTATGACACATCGCATCGAACTGTCGGATGTGCAGGTCGACAGGATCACACAGTTGTCATCGCCGCTGAGCGGCACGGAATTTTTAACTTCCGACCGGCTCTGCATTTTCTGTTCCCATTCAAGCGCCTCCGGCCCGCCCGCGCTGATCAGCGTATAGACGTCGGACTCGGCACCCGTGTCGAACGCGGCAAAAATATGATAGCGGTAGTTCCCGTTCGGCGTGAGGATCCAGAAATAAGGATTCGCGTCGTATACATCCTGATTCTTGAGCTGTTTCAGCATGCCGAACATGCTGCCGTTCTTCATATTATGTCCGTAGACGATCGTATTGACATCAGAAAAATCAGAGGCATTCATGCACTCCTCAAAAATCGAGCCCGCGAAAAGGTACTCTCTCCGAAATGTCATGTGCAGATAATACTCATCGTCTTTCGTCTGGCAGATGGGATAGTTGATCACCGGCTCCGCGTCGACATAGATCCAGCCCACGATCTCGGGATTGATCGCCTTAAGCTCCTCCCAGTTGACAGAGACAGGCGGCTCCGCATCTTCTATGAGCCTGCTGTCAGACTCCTCATGCGTTTCTCCCTGCGGTACCGTCCCGGGAGTGCTCTCTCCTCCACGGCCCTCATCTTCCTTTTTTTTCACAGGACTTGTGAAAGAATCCGCAAGATCCGAGTATTCCTCATTGGCCGCGTGATATCCGTGATAGATCGTATACAGATTCCATGCGGAATACGCAAAAACGCCGATCGCTGCAATCAATATAATTGTCCGCAGGATCGAGCCTGCGGACATTTTTCTCTTTTGTCTCTTTTTTTCCATGATCAGTACACAACGACAGCTGTCCCGATGGACACTGCATCAAAGATTGTTTTCATGTTTGCAGGAGGTATATTGACACATCCGTGAGACCCGTTGTACTGGTAGATCGATCCGCCGAAGCTGGACCTCCAGGGCGCGTCGTGGAGACCCTGCCCTCCGTTGAACGGAGCCCAGTAATCGACCGGAGAAGCATAGCCCTGTACGTCGAGCGTTCCAAGGGTCGCATGTTCCTTCTTCGCGTCGATCGCATAGATTCCTCTCTTGGTCTCCCTCTCCGGAGTATTCGTACCTGTCACGACATCCGTCTCCATCACGAGATTATAGTCCTGATAGCACCAGAGCTTCTGCTCGCTCAGGCTGACCTCGACGTACGTGCCGGTCAGATCCCCGTTGTCCCATCCCATCGCCTCATAGAGCCAGATGACATTGCGGTCACCCTGAAAACCGGAATTAATGGCTTCTGTGACGTCAGCTATGGTCTTATCCTTGTCAGAACACCAGCCGTAGTCGCCCTCACCTTCGTTGACGACCGTGATCGTCTCGCCTGAATGTGTCGTGAACTGCCGGTCCAGTCCGAACGTGTCATACTTCTGTCCCCAGCCGTAGACAAGTTTTCGGATGTATTCATAGGGGACAGTAACGCTCGTCCCGTCATCCACAATATTATCCCGAAGAGAATCCGCATTGATCACTTCCACATTTTCGCCGAACCAGTAATTGATATTGCAGGACAGGAAGACATTCCACTGATCCATCCGGGATTTAAGACCCTCATCGTCCCGATAGATCTCCGGATGCACGTAACAGTCATCCTGAACGATGTCGATTTCCGTCTCATTGGTGTCCACGGCATCTGTAACGGCCTTCACAAGCTTATCCTTATCGACCTCTGTACCCTCAACTTCCGGTGAGATCGTACAGGTGCTTCCCTCTACCACCAGCTTTGCGTCCTGCGGCTTCACAACGACCGACTCATCCAGGCAGGAGAGTCCGTCGATCTCCCTGTTCAGCTTTTCCTCTGTATACCGGGTAGCCGTCTTGAGGCTGTATATATGCTTTTTGAACGGGAAGAGGAACCATGTCTTCGCATTCTGCTTTTCCAGAATGTCATCGAGCCTGCCGTCATCGACATATGTAAGCGCGATCGACTTTGCGTCGATCGTCTCTTCCTTATTGTCCTTCTCGCTGATCGTCAGCGTATAGGTATCGACCATTTCCTGCATTGCGTTTTTCGCATCCCCGATGGTCATCTCAGAGATATCGGTCCCATTGATCACCGTTCCGGGATAGAAATGCTCAGCAAAGTGATTCCTGAAATGAATATACGCAACAGTGCCGGCCGAAATGACTGCCAGGAAGAGCACAAGGCCGATGATCATCCCGGCTTTCCCCTTCTTCTTCGGCTGTTCTTCCTCTTCTTCCTCTTCTACGGAATCCGACTCATCCGTCGGCTCCTGAATCGGAGTCCCTGCCGCTTCCGAAGCATCGGCCGCTTTCATGTCCTTCGCGGCTCCCGTCTCAGATGATCCGGACACTTCCGTCTCCGGAGAATTCGCCTCATACGATCCGTAAGCTGCCGGCTCCGAAGAGCCCTCCTGTCCGGTCTCCTGCATCACATTTTCTGCCGCTTCCGCGCTTTTCTCCTCTGTGAAAGGAGTCTCCGCTTCATTTTCACCGTATTCATGGCCTTCTGTCTGCCGGAGGGCAGCTTCCGGCTCCTTCTCCTCCGTCCCGGGGAAAGTTCCCTCGGCAGAAGGATCTTCCGGAACACCGGCTTCGTCGGCTGTCCCGGAGATTTTCTCCGTTTCATCCCCGTTCAGTGCATCCGTCTCTGTTTTTTCGACAGAAGACGCAGTGACATCCGCATTTTTCCCGTCGGTTTCTCCGTCAGACGGCGCGCCGACGATCTCCACCGTGAAATCGTCTTCGTCATCAAAGCCATCCGCCATGGGGTCAAGCACATAGACGGATGTATACGCATCTTTCACACTGTCGCTGAGTTCCTCCTCAGTCGGACCGTGACTTTTGTTCTTTTCTTCCATAAAGACATACCCCTTCGCGGACATCCGGCTCTCTTCCCTTCGCAGCCGCATGCCGCGCAAACGTTCTCCTATGTTTTCTCTCTGTCACAAAAAAACCATTCCCTTTGCCGCTTCTTTCAGCATAAGCCTCCTCTTTCACGCAGGAGTTCTCTCCCCCCAAACCCCCTTCGACTTCAGAGTGCCCGATTATTTTGTCTCCTCAGATGTCATTTCTTTCAGATATTTATTCACGCTGACCAGCTTCACACTGACCACGAATACTTCCGTCGCCTTGCGAAGCTCCTTCTCTGTCGGGAAGGACGGTGCGATTCTGATATTGCGGTCGCGGGGATCAATTCCATACGGAAATGTAGCACCCGCGTCTGTCAGGCGCACTCCGGCCTCTGCAGCCTTCGCTACGATTTTCTTTGCACAGCCGTCGAGTGAGTCGAAGGAAATGAAATACCCTCCCCTCGGCTTCGTCCATGTTGCGATTTCAAGATCTCCGAGCTCGCGGTCAAGCTTTGCCTCGACCAGCTCGAACTTCGGTCTCATGATCGCCGCGTGCAGCTTCATATGCTCCCGCATATTCGCGATATTGCCGAAGAAGCGCACATGTCTCAGCTGGTTCAGCTTATCATGTCCGATCGTCTGAACTGTCATGTACTTCTTGATATCGCTGAGATTCTTGCGGGATGTTGCAAGAGCCGCAAGACCTGATCCCGGGAAAGTTACCTTTGAAGTGGAAATGAACTTATAGACAATATCGGGATGGCCGGCATTTCTGCACTCCTCAAGGATCTCCAGGACCGTATCCTGTTCCTCCTCCTCGTCGTAGAGGTGGTGAATAGAGTATGCGTTGTCCCAGTACAGGCGGAAGTCGGGCGCCGCGGGCGTAAGGTTCGCAAATCTGCGGACTACTTCATCAGAGTAGGACACGCCGAGCGGGTTCGAATACTTCGGAACGCACCAGATTCCCTTGACTGCCGGGTCATTGTTGACATATTCCTCGACCATATCCATGTCCGGCCCGTCCTCATGCATCGGGATCGTGATGAGCTCACATCCGAAATATTCCGTGATGCGGAAATGGCGGTCATAACCCGGAGCAGGGCACAGCCATTTCACCTTATCAAGCTTTGACCACGGAGTCTCACCGCAGACGCCGTGCGTAAAGGAGCGTGAAATACAGTCGAACATGACATTCAGCGATGAATTTCCGTAGATGATCATATCCTCGGGACTGACCTCCGACATCGCTCCCATCAGACGCTTCGCTTCCGGGATACCTGTGAGAATGCCGTAATTTCTGCAGTCAGTGCCGGTCTCATCATTGAAATAGCAATCCGAGTGCAGTACGTCCATCATACCATGTGAAAGTTCAAGCTGCTCCTTGGATGGCTTTCCGCGGGACATATCAAGCTTGAGTCTTCTGGCCTTGATATCCGCGAACTGTTTCTCCAGTACAGCCTTTTCTGTCAGCAGTTCCTCACGTGTCATATCCTTATAAGCTTTCATAATAATCTCCTCCTGCCGTGAGGCTGTAAAAAAATGAAAACACTCCCCACGGTGAATACATTTTACGTCAACTCACATTTCGTGTCAACCGCACGGTTCGCGGCAGGGATCGGCGCGGGGCAGAGGATCGCGGTAAATCCGGTATGAACGTAAAGACCGCGCGTCAAGGAGCCGGTCAGCTCCTTAACGCGCGGCAAATATTCAAATCTCGCTCGCGAGACCTGGCGCGGGATTCGGGTCAGCGTCAGCTGACATCTTCCAGACCGAATCCCTGCGCATCCTCGCGCTATATATATCCTGATCAGTCCGCGATCACGCAGCCGCCGACCGGGCGGATGAAGAGCACCTGGCAGGCTCCTTCCCCGAGAAGGGCATCCATTCCCGCCTTAAAGGAAGCAACTTTGTCAAGCGGTACGAACGCCTGGATCGTACCCGCAAATCCCCCGCCGTGTACACGGAATGCACCGGCCCCGTCAAGCAGATGCTCAGCGACCGCAAGCGCCACACCGACAGGCTGATCCGCAGAGTTCCTGTACGTGCAGATATTCTGAAGATAGTTGAAGGAAGACTTTCCGGACTCTGTCACAAGTCTCAGGAACTCATTGAAGTCTCCTTTTTCAAGCGCTTCGACCTGTTTTTCGACGCGGGCGCAGTCATTGTAATAATGAATGGCGCGAAGGATCGCACGGTCTCCGACACCTGCCCGGATCTTCGGAATCGCTGCATAGAATTCACTCTCATCGACTTCCGAGAGAACTTCCTTTCCGAGCGCTGCCGCGACGGATCTCATTTCCGCAGGGACTGCAGCATAATCGTCTGTAAGATCTGCATGGTCCGCTCCCGTATCCGTGATGCAGAGCGCATAGCCGGCCTCGGCAAAATCACACTCTACCGCATGGCTGACCGGATTCTCCTTATCCTTAAAATCGATCGTTACGATTCCGCCGAGTCCGCAGCCCATCTGATCCAGAAGACCTGACGGTTTCCCGAAATATACATTCTCGGCGAACTGACCGATTTTTGCAATCTCCGTCATCGGAAGCTTTTTGCCGCAGAAAAGACCGTTCACGGTGACACCGATCAGGATCTCAAAGCAGGCGGATGAGGAAAGGCCGGAGCCTCCCGGGACACTGGAGATCACATATGCGTCGAATCCTTCCGGCTTAAATCCCAGCTCTGTGACGCGTGCGAGGATTCCGCGGATCAGGGAAGCAGTCGTGTTCTTTTCGGCATCGACCGGCGAGAGATCTTCGATGTCGATCGTCGTCATGCCGTAGCCTTCCGAGAAAATGTTGACCTTATCGGTTCCGTTCGGAGCAGCCGCGCAGAGCGCATCCAGGTCAACGGATCCGGTCAGGACCTTGCCGCGCTGATGATCTGTATGATTCCCGCCGATCTCCGTACGGCCGGGTGCGGAATATACGGCGACGTCGGCATTGCCGTCTTTTCCGAAGACATCGGCAAAACCGTCTGCGACGTGCGCGATCCTGTCCCTGTAGGGAGCGATCTCTTCGGCGGTACGGCAGTAGAGATGCATGAGCTCCGCATCATAGACACCATTCGCGAGTTTTTCCTTAAGAGCATTCAGTGTGAGCATTGATTCGTTTCCTCCTCCAATAATGTCAGTATATCATCTGACTGAATCCGTTCGGGTGCCGTTTCCGCAGCCGCCCATGTTCCGCATTCGCGGGCGGTATCCGGCTCCCATCAATAACGCACATTACCAACTGGCGGGCCGCAGCGGCAGATGACTCTGCCCCGTCTGATTCCGCCCGGAATTCTTTCTGAAATCAGTGTCTCACATCTGTTTTTCATTTTCCAGTTCATTTTATCGGAAACGCGAAAGTTGCAACATTATTCCATATGTATGAGTAAATTGAACATCCTTCGAAACGGATTTCGCCGGTCTTCCGGGAGCGCCGTCCATGCATCCCCCGGGACGTTCCCGGCACATCCGGGCTTCCCCCGTGGTGACCGGATCTCATCCTCCCGGGAACGATTGCATCCTCCCGCGAAATGATCTCGCATCCTCCCGCGAAGCGATCTCTCATCCTCCGCGTAACGATCTCAGCCTCCGCATAACGATCTCAGCAGATCCGCGGCAGAAGCTCTCCTCCCGGAGGCGGGAGCAGCGTCTCTGCACCGATCGGAGTCCTCACCGTCACCCTGCCCGGCATCGAGTCGATGACCTCACCGATGATGGCGGCATTTTCCGAATACTTCCCTTTCCTTAAAACGTCAAGGAGTATCTCCGCCTGATCCGCCGGAGCAAAGACGACCATCCGTCCCTCGCAGGCAAGGTAGAGCGGCTCGAGCCCCAGCATCCCGCAGACACCGGACACCGCCGGGTCTACCGGAACGGATGCGCGGTCAAGGCGGATCCCGACATGACTCTCGGAGGCGATTTCATAGAGGACAGTTCCCACACCGCCCCTCGTCGCATCGCGGATCACATGGATATTCTTCGTCGCAGCAAGCATCGACCGGACCGTCTCCCAGAGAGGCGCACAGTCCGATGTCACATCGGCCTCTATGCCGAACGCATCTCTCGCAAGAAGGATCGTCGCTCCGTGACGTCCCACATCGCCGGTCACGATGATCTTGTCTCCCGGCTTTGCGTACGCCCCGGAGAGCTCCGCGCCCGGAAGGATTTCTCCGACTGCTGTCGTCGTAATAAAGACGCCGTCGACCTGCCCCCTGCCGGCGACCTTGGTGTCGCCCGCGACGATCTTTACTCCCGCTTCCTTAGCGGTCTCAGCCATGGATGCAGCCAGCTTCTCGAGCTGCGGGACCGGAAAGCCTTCCTCCACGACAAAAGCACATGTAAGGTACAGGGGTCTCGCTCCCATGCAGGCCAGGTCATTCACGGTACCGCAGATGCTGAGCTTGCCGGCATTTCCGCCCGGAAATTTATAGGGTGAGACGATAAATCCGTCCGTGGACATGGCGATCCTGCCCTGCGGGGCGGGAAGCACGGCAGCGTCATCCGCCGTCAGATATTCATTGTCAAAGTACTTTTTGAAGAGGCCGCCGATGAGCTCGGAGGTCTGCTTTCCTCCTGCCCCGTGGGCCAGTGTGATCATATTATCCATAGTTTCCTTTCCGGAGCCCGCCTGAAGCGGGCCTCTCACATTCGCTCTCAGGAGAGCATGTCATACTTATAATAGGCAGAGCACGTACCCTCGGAGGACACCATGCAGGCACCGACCGGATGCTCCGGTGTGCAGACTTTTCCGAAAATCGGACATTCCTTCGGCTTTATCCTTCCCATGAGCACATCCCCGCACCGGCAGGCCGGATTGGGTCTTCCGTGCATTTCCGGAATCCCGAACCTGAGCCTTGCGTCAAATTCCGCGTATTCCGGCTTCCGAAGGCAGAGTCCTGATCCGGGGATTTTTCCGATTCCGCGCCAGACAGCGTCGCAGGGCTCCATGACTTCCTCAATCAGTGCCCTGCCGATCGGCGTTCCTTCCTCCGCGACGACTCTGGGGTACGCATTTTCCGCAAATGCAGTTCCCTTCCCGAGGCGAAGGATGATCATCGCGATCGCAGTCAGAATCTCAGAAGCTGTAAAACCGCAGACGACACCCGAAATTCCCTCCTCCCGGAGTTCACGGTAAATCCTCATGCCTGTGATCGCACTCACATGGCCCGGATAGAGAAATGCGTCCGCACTTCCCCGCAGCGCCCGATAAGCCTCATCCATGGTCTTGTTGGCTGTCAGCAGAGTGAAATTTTTAAGACCGCTCTCCTTTGCCCTCTTCACGGCGAGGCAGGAAGCGGGGACCGTCGTCTCAAAGCCCACGGACAGAAAGACGACCTGTCTTTCGGGATTCTCCTTCGCAAGTTCGACTGCGTCAAGCGGTGAATAGACGATCTTCACGTCTCCTCCCCTCGCTCTCACACCGGCAAGATTCATCTCCGTTCCCGGCACGCGGACAAGGTCTCCGAAGGTCGCAATCACTGCATTTTTTTCCAGTGCGAGACAGACCGCCTCGTCAATGAACCCCGTCTCCGTCACGCAGACCGGACATCCGGGACCTGAGATCAGGTGAATGTTTTCAGGAAGGATTCCGCGGATCCCCTGCTCGAAGATAGCATGGGTATGTGTCCCGCACACTTCCATAATGCGGACCGGCGGTCCGTCATATCCGCGAATAATGTCCAGTGCGCTCCGCCTTACGTTTGTTTCCATATTCTGATCCATTTCTCACCCCTCAAGCATATCCAGAAGCTCTTCTGTCTCAGCCTCATCGTCCGCTGTGATTTTCGCGATGGCAATTCCGGCGTGCACCATCACATAGTCTCCGGGCTCCAGGTCAGAGAGGAGCTCTGTCGAGATCTCACGGCGGGCACCCGTCGCATCGACGACGGCGGTACCGTTTTTCATTTTCACAATTTTAGCAGGTAATCCCACGCACATACTTTTCTCCTTCTTTCTGTTTTTGCTGCAGGGAATTGTGAAACACTGTCCTTCACGCATTTCCGTTCCGCGGAAGAATTTCACAATCACCTGATTATTACTATTCAAGAACGCCTCGGCGTTCTTGCCGCGACGTGCGCGGCGCGTCAGCGCCTTCCACTGCGCACGGCTGCGATCCGCCGTGCCTGAGCATCTTCATCGCGAGATTGTACTCACGATGAAGGCGAGTTTCACTTTGCGCGCGTATCTCATGTCTGAAGACACGAGGAAAAGCGCGATGAAGAATAAAACCTTCCCACATCCTTTCCCTTAAGGCTCCCTGATTTTTTCCGTCTCCTCCTTCAAAGCGGTTTGCTCCGTTCCGTCCCGCCCCACTGTCCCAGGCTCCTCTTCAACCCCCTTCAGCTTTCGCATCTCTGCGTCCTCGAGACGCTTGCGATAGGCTGCAAGCTCCTGCTCCGGCATCTTCGGAACGACCGCAAGTCCCATTGCGATTATTCTCTCCCGCCTCTTGCCGTGCAGCGCCAGCCATCCGATGATTGAAAACGTGAGCGCTCCGATAAAATTGACGAACAGATCCTCCATCGTGTCAATGAGGCCCAGATCCACATACCCGCCGACTCCCATTTCCGTCCCGTTGATCGACATCTCGGTTATATCCCGTATGATCCACGGTCTCTGGACCCTCATCGGATTGAGGACGACACTGCTCACAGTGTGGACGACCGTGTCCTTCTGCATATCCATAAGAAATACATGATCCATCGTATACTCAAAAAATTCCCACAGCACGCCGATCGTCATCGAAAAGCAGAAGGATACCGTAACGATCAGGACAGGAGACATCCGGAAAAAGATATTTTCATCCTTGTCCAGACAGATGACCAGCGAAAAGCCGATCGCACCGCACAGGAAACCGTTCAGGGTGTGCAGCATAATGTCCCAGTAGGGTATTGCCGTATAGTAGCTGTTGACTTCCCCGAGAATTTCCGCTGCATAAATGAAAAGCAGAATGGTCACCTCCAGTATCTGCGGAAAATCAACATTGAGCCTCACCTGAACGACCATCGGCGCAACAAAAAGAAGCAGGGTGAGCACACAGAGCATCACACTCTCATAGTTTCCGAGCATGAACTGGCGGATCATGGAGACCACTACCAGAATTCGCAGGATCATAAAGACAAAGAAGGTACCTTTGTGTCTCCTCATCTCCAGGTTCACATCATCCCAGAATTTTTTTCTCTTCTCTCTGGCTGTCATAAAATATTTCTCTCCGTTAAGGCGGATCACCTGCTGTCCTCACCCGCATCCGCCGTAAAGTCTTCCTTTTCTCTCCGTTAAGACAGATCACCTCGTTTCCTGCTGCAGCAGGCTCATCCCGTAATAAGCCTGCCCGAGCGCAATCCCGCCGTCGTTTGCGGGAATCAGGGAATGTACGAGCACATGAAATCCTTCGTTCTCAAGAAGGCTTCTCGTCCGCTCAAGCAGGAGCAGGTTCTGGAAGCATCCGCCCGAGAGCGCTGCCGTACGGATCCCGGTTCGTTCCCGAATGTATTTTGCCCCTCTGAGGATCCCCTGTGCGAGAAACTCGTGAAACGCATATGCACATCTGCCGGCAGTCTCTGTCAAATCACCCTCTCTTCCCATCTCCCGCATCACATACTGTATGATCGGATTGGTCTCCGCCGTGAAGCGCGGTTCCGTCCACCCGATCTGACCGCCGGTTTGACGGGAAAGATCTTCTGCTGCATCGAGGACCTTGATCTCCGGTTCAGGCATCCCGCTGATCCCGGAAGCCGTCCCTCCGTGCCGGTCAAGCCAGCTCTCCGCGGCAAATTCCAGCGCCATCGACGCCTCCCCCTCAAAAGTCGAGACCCTTCGGATCCCGAGCATCGCAGACACCGCATCAAAAAGACGCCCGGCCGAGGTGGACCGCACCGAGTTGACGCCGCTCCGCCTCATGAAATTCTGCGCTTTCAGCTCCTGATCCGTACACAGACCGAGAGAACGGACCATCGACTCCGCTTTTTGCTCCGTCTCCGCCGCGTCATAGAGGAGCGAGACGGCGACCCGCCATCCCTCCCGCGAAGCCAGGTCGCCTCCTGACTGGGTGAACGGCTCAAGCGATCCTGCACGGATAAAATGATCCGGCGACGCGATCAGAAATTCCCCGCCCCAGACCGTCCCGTCCGTGCCGTAGCCTGTCCCGTCAAAGGAGATCCCGATGCACGGATCCGTCCATCGATTCTCCGCCATACAGGACAGAATATGGGCAAAATGATGCTGGACCCGGATCACCGGCAGGGAGAGCTCCTCCGCGAAGGCACTCGAGTTGTAGCGCGGGTGCAGGTCGCAGACGACCGCGCGGGGCTTCGTCTCAAGAAGCTCCTCCATCCGCTCCACCGCGGCGGAGAGCGCATTTACAGATCTGAGATCCGCCAGATCTCCGATGTAGGCCGAGGGGTAGACAAGCTCATCCTTTGCCAGGGCAAATGTATTCTTGAGCTCCCCTCCGACCGCCAGCAGTTCCCCCTTAGACCCTTCCGGAAGGACCACAGGGAGCGGCGCGTAACCGCGGGATCTGCGTATCATATAGGGTTTCCCCCGGACAGCCTGCATAACGGAATCGTCCGCCCGAAGTCGGATCATCCGGTCGTTGGACAGGATCACATCGCACATGGGCGAAAGATAGCGGATCGCCTCGTCGTCATCCTTACAGATGGGCGCTCCGGAGGGATTTCCGCTCGTCATGACAAAGGCATCGGTCATTTCCGTCTCCGGTGAGACTGCATACGCCCCCCCTGTCTCCGCGCAGGAAGCATCTTCCTCCGGATAGGAAAAGAGGAGCATCTGGATGGGTGCGTACGGAAGCATGACCCCGACA
Organism: uncultured Lachnospiraceae bacterium; assembly: GCA_902785985.1. Classification (GTDB taxonomy): domain Bacteria; phylum Bacillota; class Clostridia; order Lachnospirales; family Lachnospiraceae; genus Chordicoccus. The sequence goes on along the minus strand of CADABA010000036.1, from coordinate 8,891 downwards.
GTCGGATTATCCGGTGCAATAAGGCGGCTTATGCGTCCGCCCTCCTTCCGATTCAGTATGAGGATCGGCTTCTGGACCCCTTCAAGAAATCCCCTGAAACCTTCCGGGATCTCGCACTCCCGCTCCACCGTTCCGATATCCCGCATCATGACCGCGAACGGCTTCGCAGGCCTGTGCTTAAGGGCCCGCAGCCGCGCGACCGCCCGGTCGGACGTCGCGTCACAGCAGAGATGAAAGCCTCCGATTCCCTTGACCGCGGCGATACCGCCCTCCCGGATCACCTTTCTCACCAGACGGATCGCATCCGGACCGCTCTCCTCCCTTCCGGGTATGTAGACCCTGGGACCGCAGTCATTGCAGCAGACCGGCTGGGCATGAAAACGGCGGGTCCCCGGATCTTTGTATTCCCTTTCACAGTCGGGGCACATCGGAAAGACTCCCATCGACGTGCGCACCCGGTCGTAGGGCATCGAGTCAAGGATCGTAAGCCGCGGACCGCAGTCCGTGCAGTTGATGAACGGATGCAGATATCTTTTATTCGACGGGTCAAAGAGCTCTTTCCTGCAGGCCGGACAGATCGCAAGATCCGGCGAGACAAAGATTTCTCCTGCCTCCCGGCTGCTCTTTATGATGAGGAACTGTTCTGCCCCCTCTGCGGGAACCTCCTTCTGATCGATACGGACGATCGCAGAGACCGCAGGCGCGCGGTCGGGCAGCGCTTTATAAAATGAAAAAACCGATTCCCGGCTGCCCTCCGCAAAAATTTCCACAAAAGAGCCCTTATTGCAGACGCTTCCGCAGATCTTATACTCCTCCGCGAGCCTCGCCACGAACGGTCTGAAACCGATTCCCTGGACGATCCCGTATACTCTTATTTTCAGCCGTATTCTTTCATCAAGTCCTGTCATACCTTCTCCCGGGCTCTCTGTCCCGATTCCCATTGCCATCTGCCTGATTTACAGCTTTCAGGCCTGTTCCGCAGTGCATTTTCATATCCGGTCCCTGTCCCGTTCCGTCTCTCTCACCCTGCCGACGCATTTCCCGAGACAGCGAAATGGGACAGTTCCTTAAATTCTCCCGCATATCCCCTGCAGGCGCGCCGAAGGAGGGGATCCGCTATGATCAGGTCATACCTTCCCTCCTGCACCAGCCGAATAAAATCATCCTCCTCCGCAAGATGTCTGCAGCTTCCGAACGGCATGAAGAAGGTCGCCGTATCAATTTCGGCATCGGGATATGCAAGGAGCAGCTCCTCCCGGATCGTCAGCGCAAGGACAGCCTGATGGACGATCAGGACTCTCCTGCCGGAGATATCCCCTGCAAGCATCGAAGAAAATCCGTCCGGAAGCGGGTAGGAGACCCGAAAAGGCACCCCGGCCGTCTCCCTGATCCTTTTTGCCGCAGCCAGCCCCGAAGGGGATACGACAAGATTCTCGCGGAAGGAGGCGGCGTCGCGGAAATCTTCGGCGGATTCCCCGAAGATCCTCACCGCCGGACCCCCGCAGCGCCCTGCGCGTTCTCCCACGCGTGCAGTCGAATCCGAGGGCAGAAGGTCCATCGGAGTCGCGCCGAGGATCCCCAGGAAGCCGGGACCGTCATGATCGACAGGAGCAGCAGGATCGGCAAAATCGGCAGGATCCGTACTGTCGGCATGGTCAGCACTGTCGGCATCATCAAACCGCTCAGCATGCCGCATGCTGTCGGATTTTTCTATATTTCCTCCCGCCATAAATTCGTCAAGCAGCGCAAGGTACGCCTTCTCCTGTCCCCTGTCATACAGATCCATTCCGGTCGTCTGTACTGTCACAGTCGGGATCCCGAACCGGTTCATCCCCATTCTGCGGAGCGCCCTGTAGTCCGTGGCGATGACAGAGGGGACCGGCGTACCCACGAGGGCAAGAAAACGCGCTCCTCCCTCATCACGCATGACGTCGAGCACTTCGCCGATCTTCTTCATCATCTGCTCGTCACGGCCGAGGATCGCGTCCAGATCGCGAAGCCCGGCCGAGAAGATCGCGCTCCGCTCACTGCTCCAGCGAGGCTCATCAAAGCCGCAGACATTTCCGGTACAGCCGCCTGCGTCTATGATCACTATGAGTCCGCCCATCTTAAAAAGCACCTCCGCTGCTCCCGAAATATCGGGCGCGAACGGTGACAGATATTTCATCAGTCCCTTCACGACTCTCTCTCCTTCGCAGTGATTTTTTCGTCGATCTCGCGCAGAAGCCGCATCAGTCCGCTGTATCCGAACGGCTGCACATCCGACATAAAAGGTACCGCACATGCATCCGGATAATACCAGGCCGCATCCTTCCCGAGCGCGACATCCGCGCCTCCCTCCATCCGATAATTCAGCATCGTCGGAGAAATGCTGGTATAGAGCCTCGTCTCCGGGCTTCTCTCCGCAATTTTGGAAATGAAAGGCAGATCAGACTCCGCCGCATTTGCGAATATTCTCTTCACCTTGAATCCGTATTTCAGGAGCATATCGGAAAGCTCGAACGGATTCGCGTTGATGCTCTGCCCGACGGCAAATGTAAGTCCCGGATGGCGGTCCGCAAAACCGAGAAGCGCACGCATGGCTTTTTCCCGGTACGGGGCATCCGGAAAACGGACGCCGAGCGCCCCACCCAGCAGGCCGTACTGGCGGGCGATCCGGTCCGGATCATAAAAACGGCCCATCTCTATGTACGGCATCCCGAGCCGCTCCATGAGATCCTCCGCGGCATAGCGCGCCTCCGGGTTCAGGACGAGATTGAAATTGGCCTCGCCCATTTCCATATATTCGTCAAGCGTCCTCATCCGGCCGATCTCCCGGATCTTTGTAAGTCCCACCGTCCGGAAGAGTGCATAGAGCTCACAGTCATCGTCGTAGGGAGCGAACTGCCCGAGCAGATTGACTGCGTGCGGGTTTTTTCTGCGCTTTTCAAGAAGGGAGTAGACGCTCTGACGGATCGCTGTCATCGGGGGTTTCGTTCCCTCCCGCATGAGCGCGTACATATAGCTCGGGACGACGTGCACACCGGTCTCCCGCTCCGCTTTCTTTGCGACCCGGACAAGATCTGTCCCGAGCAGCGCGTCCACGCAGGTGATGCAGAGTACAACGACCTTCGGCCGCACCTCCGGTACCTCAACGATCTCCCGGACTGCCTGCGGAATTTTGGTCAGGTGCCTGCCCGTCACGAGATCTGTCTCATCCATCAGCAGATAGAACATCCGCTCGCTGTAGCCGCTGACACGGCTCAGGATCGTGCTGTTCCTCCCGCAGCATCCCGGGGCGATGAGCAGCATAACTGATTCCGGAATGGCAAGCCCGGCGCGTTTTACGCCGTAGCCGTTGGCCCCCGGCGAGTTGTAGGACAGAGTCGCGGGCGAGCTGTATATGAGTGCGGAGGAAGGCAGCTCTTCCCTGGGAAAATCCTCGATTCCCCGGCGCGCGAACTCCTCTGCTGTCAGATAAAAAGGTTCCATGGAAATCCTCCTCAGCGATAAAATCCGGTCCGCTCCCGCTCCGCCTTCGGCGGGTCCGCAAGGAGCATTTCAGCAAGGGAAATGAACTTCCGGCTCACCGGATGCTCCGGATCTCCCTCCACAACGGTCTTTCCAAGATCCTCAAAGCGGTTGATCTCATCGCTCCGCGGGATATCCGCGACGATCGGAACGCCGATCCTGTCCGCAAATTCCCGCACTTTGGCCTCCTCATCCGGGATATTTCTCCGGTTAAAGATCACCCCCCGGACCGTCGCATAGCCGCGGTCTTCAAAATTCTTCACCGCCGTCGCGATATTGTTCGCGGCATAGAGTGCCATTTTTTCTCCGGAAGTGACGATCAGGACATCCTCTGCATACCCCTCACGGATCGGCGCGGCAAAGCCGCCGCAGACGACATCTCCCAGCACATCATAAAGAACGATATCCGGATCGATCCTGCCGAACACGTCGAGTTCCTCGAGCAGATTGAAGGTCGCGATGATCCCGCGCCCCGCGCAGCCGAGCCCCGGCGTCGGCCCGCCGGTCTCGATGCAGTAGACTCCGCCGAAGCCGGTCTTCCCGACATGTTCAAAGTCCGGCTCCTCATCATGATCCCGGTAATAGTCCATGACCGGTACAAGGGGCTCTCCGCCCAGCAGGTTGATCGTGGAATCCGCCTTCGGATCACATCCGATCTGCACGACCTTCTGTCCCAGAACGGAGAAGGCCGCGGACAGATTTCCCGTCATTGTGGACTTTCCGATTCCGCCTTTGCCGTAGATTGCAATTTTCTTCATGTTTTTGGTCCTTTCGGTAAAGCCAGCCATCGGTTCAGCTTTTCCCCGATGAGTACCGGCATCTCATTTTCATAGTATCTTCCCGAGTAAGCCGTGTGAGGCAGGGCAGTGAACTTCCCCTCCTCCCCCGGAAGGAGCCGTCTGTACAGCGGATCCGCAATGATCCGGTCCGCACATGCGCAGGCGTCCCGAAGCTCCTGTTCGAGAACAAGCTGTTCCTTCCCGGCCAGAAGCTCCTCCGGAAGGCCCGCCATCGGGCAGACGATCCGGATTTTTTCATATTGTCCGGATAAGGAAATCTCACGGGCAAGCGCATCCGCCTGGACCGGCTCCCCGATTATGAGAAGCTCTGCCTCCGTATCTTCATCGCCCTGCTTCTCTTCTCCGGACAGTTCCGGATCCTTCGCTGCATTTCCTGCAGGAAATGCCCTCTTTTCCCGTGCCGGATCAGGCCGGACGCGGGAAACGGCAGAACCTGCATCCTGCTCTTCCCCGGTCTTTGATCTGTCCTGTCCAGCGTGCTGAAGCCGGCCCGCTTTGGCCGCTTCACGAAGTCTTGCGCAGATCTCACGGGAATTCTCCCGCCCGGCCGGCATGCCGACCACGAAGGGAATCCCGAATCTTCGAAGCAGCACCTTCGCAGCGGGAAGGCCGCAGGCACTCACGACCAGATTCACATCCGCGTCCGCAGACGCAAGGATCTTATCCAGCGTATTCCCCATCGCCCAGGTGGAGAGCACGCAGAAGCCATGCCCTTCAAAATACTTTTCCATCTCCCGGACACTCCCGTTCACGGAGAAATCCAGGGGCGTCACGCCTAAAAGATTGATCTTTATCTTTCCGGGGAGGCCGAAGCGCTTCCGCCCCGGCGGTTCTGCCCGCTCCGCGATCTCCGCGAGCGCACCGCCTGCGCCTTTTACATAGCTGTCCATCCCGTTCGTCTGCAGTCCGAAGGAGGGAATCCCGGTCCGCCGCCAGACAGCCCTGGCTACAGCCCGAAAATCCGTCCCGATGATATGCGGGAGCGGCCCTCCGCAGACCGCGACAAAGCGCGGATGCAGCTCCTCCGCAGCTTTCACAAGGTCGTCGATCAGCCGGTCGTCATTTCCGAAGATCGCGTCCTTCTCCGTCAGCCCGGAAATGAAGACCAGGCTGTCCGTGTCATACCACCGGGGCTCATCATGCGTATTGTACGTGGAATTGCAGCCGGACGCATCGTGCATGACGACAAGACCGCCAAGCTCGTAGAGGGCGGAGCAAAACCCGAAGTTATCTGCCGAATAGGTCGAAAGGACCCGCTTTACGATTCTCATATTCGCCTCTCCAAAATAACGAATTATCAGGTGACTGAACCGTTCGGATGACTGTTTTGCAGCCACTCATGCCTGACCGGCATTCGCGGGCGGAACATGTCTCATCCTCGCGCACTGATCCTTACAGCCAAGAGCCTTCTCCGAGATCATCTCCCGGGGCTGTCTCGGGTGCAGTGCACCTTCCGTCATCTCCTTCGCGAGCCTTATAATCCCCCGGAAGCCGTAAAGTCCTCCGTTCTCCACAAGATTCACAAAGTATTTTGTTCCCGTAAAATAAGCCGCCTTCTGTCCGATCGCCAGAATATTTCTGCCTCCGGCCGGATTTTTTCGCAGCACAGCCCGCATGCGCCAGTCCGTCATCGGCAGGATGCAAAGCTCCGGCACCCTCACTCTCAGATACTCGAAATCTTCCTTCTCCTCCGGGGAAAATGCGTCCGCATAGAGGACCCGGATCCGGAAGCCATGCAGAAAGAGCTTCTTTGCAAGGGATACCGGCCGCGTCACCGCGGCGGCATCGATCGCAATATCAAAATCCCGAAGAGCAGCGGATGCGCGGTCAAGGGCTGAATCCGCCTCCCCGGCGAGCGCCCTGTGATCCGGGATCGGCTCGGAAAGGCCAAGCGCGTCCGCAAGGCGCTTTTCATTTTCAAGGATCGCCTTTGTCTCATAAACGGCCGGCAGGTAGACAGGCGTCATCTGCAGCCGCTTTGCAAGATCCTCCGCCGCATAGGAGACGATCGGGTTAAAGTAGATATTGAAGGCTGCCTCCCCCATCCGCTTATATTCCGCATAGGTCCCGACAGTCGGAAGCTGGCGCACAGTCATTCCTGCCCGGCGGAAAAGATCAAAAATCTCACTCTCCGGATCGATCTCATAGCAGGAGCCGATCAGATTGACCGCCCCGGGATTGCGGGGAAGAGACGTATCAACACCGCGGTAGAGCTGACGCCACTGCATTTTCTCCGGCGAAAAATGTGCCCGCATCGTCGGCAGCATGTAGCAGTCGATAAAATCCACCTCCCGGAACTTCTCCGCGAGGGTCCGGTAGACCAGATGCAGATCGATATTCAGAAAATGCTGCACACAGCTCGTATAGAGAAGCACACAGGTCGGGAGAACATCCATCTCACAGAGGATCTCCGAGACACCCTCAATGATCATCTCCTCGAGATCGCCCCGCAGTATGTGGTCGTCCGTGAATTCGAGCATGGAGAACCGGTCCATCGCCCCCATCTCCTCTGCAGACAGCACGACGCCGCGGAGACAGCAGCTGGGACAGACAAAAATCTGATGGCTGCCGGGAATCAGCATGGACGTGTGTGCGATCGTCCAGGTGCCGCGGGCAGGTGAGGAATAGACAAGCCCGGCCTCAAAGGGCGACGGGAACTTCGCTTCAGCGATCCGTACCATCGGATCGGCCTTTTTCTGTATTTTTTTTCCGCGCTCATGCAGATTGATCAGTGCCATTTCACTCCTCCGGAGGTATATTCTTCATCCGGGAACGCGGGGCGCTCGAGGATCTTATCAAAAAACAGATGCAGGCTGTGTATCAGACGAAGGCAGGCTGTGTGTCAGACGGAGACCGGAGGCTGCTGCCGGCGGAATTCCGCATGATCCCCCCTCCCGACCGTCACATGATATCCTATTCTCTCCATCCTCAGTTCCATGCAGCGACGGCACTCCGCCGCCTCGTCCCCGGTGCAGATCTTCCCGTCATACAGCAGGTAATCTTTCCGCACCGATGAAGGGGAAAGATTCGGCATCACCACGTTCGCGCCGTATTGGATCCCCATCTCCCGCCCGAGAGGATGGATCGTTCCGAGAGCGGTCGTAGCCGGCAGAAGAGCCGCAGGAAAGACGAGCCGCAGAAGGGCCAGGAAAAACAGCGTGTCCTCGAGCGTTCCGCGCGGGCAGTCCCTGAAGGGGGTCTCGTGGTGCGGGATAAATGGTCCGATCCCGATCATCTGCGGTTCAAGCTCCTGCAGAAAATGAAAATCATCCACATAACACGCATCCGTCTGTCCGGGCGAACCGACCATGAAGCCCGCGCCGACCTGGTATCCGATCTCCTTCAGGTCATAGAGGCAGCGCATCCTGTTCCGCATCGACAGGTCCGCGGGATGCATCTTCCCGTAATGCTCCTCGTTGGCCGTCTCATGCCTCAGAAGATACCGCTCTGCCCCTGCTTCGAAGAAGCGCCGATAACTCTCCCGGCTCTTCTCCCCGATCGACAGCGTGACGGCGCAGTCAGGATGTCTCTTCCTGATCTCCGATACGATCTCGCAGACAAGATCATCCGTAAAATGAGGATCTTCTCCGCCCTGCAGCACAAATGTCCTGAAATTCAGCGCGTAACCGCGGTCCGTGCAGTCGAGGATCTCCTCCTTCGTGAGACGGTATCGCCTGATATTTCTGTTATCCCTGCGGAGACCGCAGTAAAGACAATTGTTCCTGCAGACATTTGTGAACTCGATAAGTCCGCGCAGGTAAATATCCTTCCCGTAAACGGCGTCGGCCTTGCGGCGGGCTTCATTTTTCAGAAGAGTCCGCTCCTCCCCGGTAAGGCTGCCGCGCATCCTGATCAGCTCGTAAAGACCGTCATCCGGCAGAGTACCCTCCCGGGCAAGATCCAGAATGAGTTTTTCAGCGTTGGTCATCACACGCTCCCTCCTTTAAGAACGCCTCTTCGCAGGCGCATAGACCGCCTTCGCGCTCACGCCCGGCAGACGGCCGAGATTTCCGGTCAGTGCATTGATCCGGTCGACCGGCGCGCAGGCTGCAATACTGATCAGGCTGAGCCCGGCTTCCCGGTAGGGGATGCCCATCCGTCCGATAATATACTCCGCGTATTCGTGAAGGACTTCGTTGAGCCGTACAACGGAATCACCGTTTTCCACTATGATGCTGACCATTGCGATCCGATTGTCCATATCAATCCTTTCTGCTGCCGTCCTGCTCAGTCAGGAATACCCCGGCGTTCCTGCCGCGCCGTGCTTGCGTGCGAAATACTTTCCTCTTTCGTGAGGCTGCGATCCGCCTGCAGGGTCGCTCTCTGACGTTTCCTATATTTCCCTGTCAGAGAAAAGTTTCACTCTGCGCATTCATCTCCCTCCCCTATTCACGGGAATTCCGCGTCAGAGACCAAAAAAGCTGCCGTGTCGCCACAGCAGCCTGTCGTATCCTGACAAATATGCGCATTCTCATCATTCTTACTAAAACTTCCCACATCCTTTACTTTAAGGCTCCCGGAATAAATATTTCCACGTCGGGACGCTCCCGCTCGCTCGCACTGGCAGCGGTACTAACAGAT
>CADABA010000035.1 GCA_902785985.1 uncultured Lachnospiraceae bacterium | reverse complement strand
CCTGATTTCCTTCTTGCTGAATCCCATCATTTTCTCCCTCTCTCTTCCCGTCCTCTGGATTAGCAAAAGGCTGCCCCGAAAGAGCAGCCCCGTCCCGGCTTTAGGAATCCGCCGCACTCATTCAGGAAAATGCGTATACATCCTTTGCCGCGTCATATGTCGTCTGGATCGTCCGCCCCTGCGCTTATAAAACGAAAGAAGCCGTGTCACCGTTGATCTCGTACCATTCCCCCGCAACGACGGTATCCGTATAGATGCCCTGCTCCGTCAGGTAGACGTACAAGGCTTCCCGGAACCCGTCCTCAGACCGGAACATCGTATACACTTCAGTCGGGATATCGTAGATTACGATATCGTTCGCCGTATAGGGATTGGTCCCCGCCGCACTGTCCTGGCCGGCATTTTGCTGCGCCGGAGAGACCGCGGCAGTCCTCTCATCAAAAATGAAGAGGAAGCGTCCGTAGTCCCTGAAATAGGTTGCCGTGATGTAGATGCCCGTGTCAGCATTCGCCTGGATCCCGAAGGAGACGGCGTTCTTTCCGTTCCCCTCGAGGTCGCCGGCATAGTCCGCCCGGGTGATGGTTAGGTTGTTCTCGTATCCGAAATCGCCGAGCGCCTTCACAAAGGATTCCTTCGTGAAGGGGAGCCCGTCGAAACCGGAAACGGATATGTTATAGGCGGGCGGGTAGACCAGAGAAGGATCCCGTTCCGCGAAGGGGCTCTCCACGATCACGGGAGCTTCTTCCTCCCCATCGGGGAGTACGGGCGCTTCAAGGATCCCGCTCTCCGTACTCTCCGTCTCGGAAGGGACGCTTTCGCTCACCCCGCCTGCGATCGTCTCTTTCGTCCCGCCATAAGACCTCCCGGAGTCCGCCTGTTGCTCCGCTTCCTTCCGGAAGACCCCGGCCTCGAAGAGCCGGATACGATATTCCGCGTATCCCGCAAGGGCAGAACCGATGATGACAATGAGCAGGTAGATGATGAACGGTCTCCAGCTTTTCTTCTCCGGCATTCTTCTCCCTTCTTTCTATGGGTCAATAAGTTCCTTTTTCTTTCCCTTTTTCCCTTAAATACAAGAAGCCCCAGGTCGGCGCGGCTTCCCGCGCCTTCCCGGGGCGGCATGCCATTAGTACAATGGAATGCGGTTCAGCTGATTACGCGCGCTTTCTCCTGCGGATCAGTACCGCAAAGCCTGTGCCGAGCGCTGCGATGAGTACGATGCCTGCGAAGAGGACGCCCATGTTGTCTCCCGTCTTGACCGATTTCGCGGTCGTTGTGGAGGACTTCTTTGACGTCGAAGGCGGCGGTGTCGTGTTCTTGTAGACCGTCACGGTCTGTGCTGCGTCCTTCATGTCCGTATGCTCAGCGACGAGCTTGTCCGTACCCTTCAGGTATACCTTCTCGGATACGACGAGGCTCTTGCCCGCAAGTCCGGTCGCGTCGAAGGTGATGGATACGACGGTCGTGCCATTTTCCTTCTCAGCCGTGAAGTCTGCCGTTGCCGTGACTTCCTTTCCATTCACGAGGATCGGCTTGCCCGTGGACTTGTCGTAAACGACTGCCACTGCCGTAAGCTCTGTGCCCGGCACGATGGATTCGTAAGCGATCGTGTCCTTGATGGTAGCCTTCGCGGACTCGAGGACCTTCTTGTCCCCGTCAGCCCCGTCGACTGCCGTCGTGCCGATCTTCGGGATGTTGACCATCTGCGCTTCATCTTCCATATCGAAGTGGACTGCGACGATCTCGCCGTTCTCTTCGAATACGGACTCAGCAGCGACGACCCTGCGTCCCGCGAATACCGTTGCGTCGTAGGTGAACTCAACTGTTGCAGAACCGTCCGCTGCTTCCGGTACGAATTCCGCTGTTGCGTAGATGATTCCGGCTTCCTTGAGGGCCGCGATGACCGCTGCCGTCCTCTCTTCAGCCGTCTTTCCTTCCGCTTTGCCAAGTTCTTCGATGGTCTTTGCTGAGAAGTCCTTACCGTCCTTCATGAGGGCGCAGCCCGTTGCCGGGTTCGCGAGGATACCGACTGCCGTATAGGTCCTGCCGGCCTCGAGTCCCTTGAAGAGGATAGTATCAATGTTCACGACTTCCTTCTCAGCGAAGGTGTTGTGTGTCTCGGTCTTCTTGTCGAGGAGGGTCGTGCCGATCTTCGGTACGCTGACGGACTGGTCCTCGTCGTCGCGGTCCACATGGTCCGTGACCGGAACGAGTTCATCTTCCCCGCCTTCGCCCTTCTTTACAAGGTCGATCTTCTCCGTGATATAGACCACGGATCCGTCGAGGCCTTTGAGGTCAACGGGGATCTCGACTGCGTAAGTGCCTTCAGCTTCCGTGACCTCGAAGGTCTCGGTCGCTTCTGCGATCTGCCTGTCTTCAGCTTCTGTCGCGCCCTTTACGAAGACTGCTGTCGTGAGACTGTAGGTCGTCGGAGCCGTGATGCCCGTCCACTTGACGGTATCCCTGATCTTCTGGTCCTTGCCTGCGAAGACTGTCTTCGCGCCGCTTACTGCGTTCTCTGCTGTCGTGATGAGGTCCGGGAAGGAAACGGTCTGGTCTTCATCCGTCGGGACGAAGTGGATCGCGAGGGGCTCGCCTTCCTCGTAGACTGCCTCGGCAGCTACGACCTTCCTGCCACGGAACGGTGTGCCGTCGTACTCGAAGGTAACGATCGCTTCGCCTTCCGTGCCTTCCGCTTTGAACTCGGATGTCGCGTAGAGGATGCCTTCTGCCTCAAGTCTTGCCTTGATGGCTTCTGACTTCTCTGCCGCTGTCTTGTCCTTGCCGTCCTCTGCCTTCATGAGGGCAAGGACTTCCGCTCCGTCGTATACAGTGCCGTCTTTCTTGAACGCTTTGCCTGTCTCCGGATCAGCAAGGATACCGATTGCCGGATAGGTCTCGCCCGCGATCAGGCCGCTGTACTTGATCGTATCCTTCTGTACGGTCTTCTCGCCCGGATAGGATACGTGCAGTTCCGTCTTCTCGTCCACGAGGGTCGTGCCGATCTCCGGGACCGTCACTGTCTGGTCTTCGTCCGTACGGTCTGCATGCTCGCCGACCGGGACGGTCTCGCCGTCCTTATTGACGATGGTGCAGAGCTCCGTGATGTAGACCTGCTTGCCGGCGAGTTCGGATGCGTCGATCGGGATAGCGACATCGACCGATCCGGTCTCTGTCTGTGCGGTCACGGTCTTCGTGACTTCCTTGCCGATCTGTACGTCTTCCTCTGCCGTTGCGCCCTTCACGAACGCTTTCGCGGTGATGGTGAATTCCGTGTCAGCCTTGACGCCCTTCCATGTGAGCGTATCGAGGATGACTGCATCCTTGTCCGCTGCGATGAGCTTGGTGCCGTCTGCCTTGTCAACAGCCTTCGTAACGATCTCCGGGAACCAGACTGTCTGATCCTCGTCGGTCGGGGAGAAGTGTACTGCGACAGGCTCTTTGCCGAACGGGTAGATGGCTTCCGCTGCGACTGCCGCGCCGCCTGCGAACGGGACCGCATCGTATGTGAATACGACTTCCGCCTGTCCCTTGGTGTCCTCAGCCGTGAAGTCCGCTGTCGCGTAGATCACGTTGATGGACTCGAGGAGGGCGATGGTGTCCGCTGCCGGGGCCTTCGGGTCGTAGAGGTCCGCAACTGCCTTCCCGGTGTATGTGCCGCCGCCCTTGACAAGCGCGAAGCCTGTCTCGCGGTCGGTCATGATACCGACTGCCGTGTACTTCTTGCCTTTTTCAAGGCCGTCATAGTTGATCGTGTCTTTCTGTGTCACTTCCTTCTCAACGAAGGAGATATGGCTCTTTGTTACAGCGTCCTCGAGGACCGTGCCGATATGCGGTACGGATACTGTCTGGGCCTTGTCGTTGCGTCCCTCATGCCTGCCGATCAGCTTATCGCCGTCCGGTGTCTCGAGGTAGCAGTATTCGCTGATGTAGATGCTCTTTCCGCCATGGCCTGTCGTATCGACCTTGATGATGATGGACGCCGTTCCTGTCTCTCCCGAGGCCGTGATGACCTTCGGTTCTGCGGATGTGTCCGCAAGGAGTACGTCATCTTCCTTTGTCTCGCCCTTTGCGAAAGCTTTTGTGACGACCTTGAACGTTGTCTGTGCTTTCACGCCTTCCCATGTGAGGGTATCCTTGATCGCAACGTCCGTGACATCCTCCGGGAGGACCTTCTCGCCGTTGTCCCCTGCCGCCTTTGTGGCGATCTTCGGGATCCATACGGTCTGGTCTTCATCCTTCGGGTCGAAGTGGACCGCGATCGGCTTGCCCTTCTCGTCGTAGATGCTCTCCGCCGCGACGACTTCGCGTCCCGCGAACGGTGTGGAATCATACTCGAAGGTAACGGTCGCTTCGCCTTCTGCCGCATCTGCCGTGAACTCGGCTGTTGCGTAGAGGAGGCTGTTGTCCTCGGCCGTCTTGATCAGGGAAGCGATGACTTCCTCTTTCGAGGAACCGCTTGCTGACTTGTAGATGGAGACGATATCGAGGTCTGCGTAGGTCGTTCCGTCTGCCTTCAGCGCGTATCCCGTCTCCGGGTCAGCGAGGAAACCGACGGATGTATACGTCTTGCCTGCGGTCAGTCCTTCGTATGCGATCGTATCGATCTGGACCGTCTTCCTGGACGCGAGGGAGATATGCTCCCTGGTCTCGGCGTCCGTCAGTGTCGTTCCAAGTCCCGGTACGATGACGGTCTGCTTCTCGTCTTCACGGTCCGCGTGCTCCCCTACAAGGTTCTCGCCTGCATCATTCACGAGATAGCATCTCTCGACGATGTAGATCTCCCTGCCCTCAAGGCCTGTCGCATCTACCGTGATGTTGACCTTGAAAGAACCGGTTTCTGCATTTACGGTCACCTCTTTGGCGGCTGATGCGAGGAGCTTGTCTTCCGCTGCTGTCCCGCCCTTCAGGTACGCTTCCGCGACTGTCTTCAGGGTCGTTTCCGCCTTTACGCCGGACCATGTGACCGTATCCGTGATCACGCTGTCAGCGCTCGCGGCGATGGCCCTGGAACCAGTGTCTTTTCCCGCTGCCTTTGTGATGAGCTTCGGGATCCATACTGTCTGCTCTTCGTCCGCCGGGTCGAAGTGGACGGCTATGGGGCCGGCCTTTTCATCGTAAACAGCTTCCGCTGCCACGACCTTCTTCCCTGTGAACGGTGTAGAATCGTATTCAAATGTGACGGTCGCTGTGCCGTTCGCCGCATCTGCCGTGAAGTCGGCTGTCGCGAAGAGGAGGCCTTCCGCCTTTGCTTTCGCGATGAGGCCGGAAATCGCTTCTTCCCTGGTCCTGCCTGCAGTCTCCGCGTAGAGCGCGAGGACATCGAGGCCGGATACGGTGCCGTCCTTCTTCAGGGCATGTCCCGTCTCCGGGTCAGCGAGGAAGCCTGCCGATGTGTAGGTCTTGCCCGCGATCAGGCTCTCGTAGGAGATGGTATCGACATTGACGGTATGCTCGGATGCGAGGGAGATATGCTCTTCCGTTTTTGCGTCCTTTAATGTCGTGCCGATCTCCGGATAGTAGACTGCCTGCGCTTCGTCCGTCAGGTCGAAGTGGGTCGAGATCTTCCTTCCGCCCCTCATGAGGTCTTCTCCCACGACGACCGCCGTGGTGTTGATGATCGTGGAGTCGAACGTGAACGATACAGTCACGTTCTGCTTTTCCGCTGTTGCCGTAAAGGTCTTCTCAGCCGTTACTGCCTTGTCGGAAGCATCCTTGATGACGTCCCCGGTCAGCTTGTCGTAAAGGGTCCCGGTCAGCTTGTATTCCTTGCCGACTGTGAGTCCCTCGCACTTAACGACGTCATGGATGACGGCCGTCTCAGCCTTCGTTCCGAAGTGCGTCTTCGTTACGCTGTCCGTTGCTGTCGTGCGGATCTTGACTTCGCCGCCTGTGTTCACGATCTCGCCAAGACTGACAGTCTTTCCGTTATCCCTGATCGTGAATTTCTTCGTGATCATGGACATGCCCGCGTTCGCGGAGCAGGAAAGCTCTGTGATCGTGTAGGTATCAAAGAGGAACGCGCCCTTCTTCGCGGGTGTCCCTTCTCCGAACCATACCGGCGCTGCGGCGTCGAGCCTGGATTCGTCGATCCTGCCGTTTGCGTATGCCGCATCGTTGGCATTGGCCTTCCCTGCGTTCGCGCTCAGGAGCGCTGCCGTATCGACCTTGCCGTCAGCGTCTGTTACGACGATATGGCTCTCACCTGTCGAATCGGACGTGATGAGCCACGGGATGCCCGCGAGCTTTTCGCCGTACTCATCTACCTTAGTGAGGGTGATGTCGCCGCGGATGGGCTTTTCCTCAATGGTGGCGGAGGCATTGCCTTCCGAAATGACCTTCGTGATATACTCCGGCGTGATCTGCTGGACTGTGAGGACCGGATCCGCCGGGAGCTGGTATCCCGTGGGCGCCTTGGTCTCGACAACTGCAATGGTGCCGAGCGGGACTTCTTTATTGCCCATGTATTCATAAAATGCATCGCTCTGTTCATACAGGATGCATTCATCGACCAGCAACTGCGCTCTGTATTTTCCGTTTCGTTCAACCGTCTGCACAGTCCATGTCCTTGTTGCGGAACCGGGAAGTGTATCTTTTGTGCAGTAGTTGTTGTAGTAGCGGATCTCGAACTGCGCTCCGGCGAGGGACGCACCGCCGGAAGCCTTGCCGCCAGTCTCTGCGTCTTCCTTGTAGATCTCAATTCCTATCGGATCCATGTACGGCTCATCGAAGACTTCGAAGGTCTTGTCTTCATTTGCCGCTATGGAGACACTGTGCTTTTCTGTATCGAGCTTGTACCCCTTGCCTGCCGCTGTCTCTATGACATAGTAGTCGCCTGCCGGGATGTCCGTGATCTTGTTTGTCGTTCCGTCGGCGTTCACCGTGAACGTTCCTACAAGGGCGTCCGTGTCTGCGTTATGCAGCTCGTAAGCTGCTCCCTCGAGGGAGTAGCACGGATTGTCTTTCACGCACTCTTCGCTGCCGGAGACCGGAGCCTTCTTCAGGGAGAGGCTGCCGTTTTTAGGCTCATATCCCGTAAAGAAAGCGATCGCCTGCGCGTCCGCCGAGGTCGGGAAGATGTAGCATCTGAAATCTTCCGGCGGATCCGGGAGTCCGAGGATCTGTGAGCAGATCTGAAGGACTACGTCGTACTGGAAGTCCGCGAGTTCCTTCGCCCAGTCTGTCGTCTGGCTGGCGTCCCCGCCATTGGCAATGAGTTCCAAAGCGTAGGATGCGACCAGGTGCCAGTAAACGTACTGGTTGCCTTCGCCGACAACGACATAGGCGACCTGCGCGTCATAGCTGTGCTCATAGCCGTAGCAGCCCGGTGCGTAGTACATGAGCTTGCGCATCGCCGAATTGGTGATCGGGTATGCGTTGTAATAGCCGGGGCCGTTGCTTCCGAGGGACGGCATGACACAGATGGCGTTTCCGCTGCCATGGTAGTCACCGAGCTGTACGCTGCGGTAGTAAGTCCCGAAATCGCCCGATGTGTTGTAGTAACGTACGTCGCTCTCATCCTCCGTGAGGTAGATCGTGACCGGATCGGAAGCGTCTGCGACGAATCTCCATCCGTCTGAGTCAATCGCCCCAACGAGCGGGAAGTCCCTGCTCTGCTCCGCACTGGCGATGTAGTATTCAGGGTCGATACCGATCGCCCCGCCGAGCAGACGGATGAATGCCTTGTGCGATTCGGAAAGAGTATTCGGGTCCGTCTCGTCGACTGCTTCTTCTACGACATCCTCTTCAGCATCCTTCGAAGCGTCCTTCGCCTTGTCCGCACCTCTGGCCTTGTCATCAGTTACTTCGGATGCGCTGTCCCCCGTGTCTGTTTCTTCAGCATAGGAAGCTGCGGAATACGCTTCATCCGCCGCTTCCGTCACTGCTTCAGCTGCTCCTTCTTCGGATACCGCCTCAGCCTGTACTTCAGTTTCGTTCTGTACGTTGGCTGTCTCCTCGATGACTGTTCCGTTCTCGTCGATCTGTACCTGGATACCGTCTTCCGCTGTGCTGACCGTGCTTTCCGCTTCTGCGGATGTTGCCGGAACGTCCTGCGCACTGGCATAGACGTCCATGACGGATGTTCCCACGGCAGAGAAGACCATGAGCGCTGCCATCATTCCGGAGAGGGCCCTGTTCCTGAACTGTCTGTTCATCAGCTTAATGTCCCCTTTCTTATTAAGTTTTTCCCTGGTGATCAATTTATCGTCCTGTGTCTATGTATATCCTTTGAACATGCCGGCCTCCTCCTTCTCATAATTCTGACGGGCCGGGGCTCCATGGAGCTATTCCCGGAAACGTCTCTTTTTATTGTGGAATGGCCGGGAAGAAAATATCCGGCGCACAGGAAAGGAGACTTCTCCATACGTTCAGCCTTGAGAAAATAAAAAAGCCCCCTCTCGAGGGGGATGGAGATGTGAGAATGAGATTGCCTTGAGGAAAAAAATCCGGGGTTGGAGCGGCGAGGGAATAAAAGATAGCGGATATGCCATATACAAGTGATGACAGTCTATATGTTTACTTTTGTGCTAATATCGTTTATAATATTAGCACAAAGGTAGGTGATGCGTATGATATCAATCGAAAAAGCAATTGATCCATCTGGAATTCTATTAACAAAGACCGCCATGGAAGCTGGTATTTCAAAACATTCACTATACAACTTTATTAAAGAAAACGGTTACGAGCGTGTAGCTCATGGTGTATACGCGTCCCCTGAGGCCTGGGAAGATGAAAGCTATATTCTTTCCTTAAGATGCCCGCAAGGCGTCTTATCTCATGATGAAGCGTTATATTACCACAGCCTGACAGACAGGGAACCTATGCAGCTGACCATAACTATATATACCGGTTATGGTACATCCCGATTGGTTAATGATGGGGTGAAAGTATTTACTGTGCAGAAAGAATTACTGGATGTTGGGAAAGAGATCGTAACAAATTCATTCGGTCATGAGATCCCAATCTATAATCGAGAGAGGACAATCTGTGATTTGGTCAGATCCCGCAGCAGATTTGAAATACAGGATTACCAGACTGCTCTCAAAACGTACATTGGTGGAAAAGACAAAGACCTTAACAGACTGATGGAATATGCAAAGCTGTTTCACGTAGACAAGAAAATCAGAGGCTATATGGAGGTCATGTTATAATGGCTCTTTCGCAGGCACAGATAAAGGGAAGGATTAAGAATATAGCGAAGACAAACAAATCAGATGCACGGATTTTGATGCGAATATACATGATGGAACGTTTCTTAGAAAGAATGGCAAAATCAAAGTATTCTGAGAATTTTATTATAAAGGGCGGCATCTTGATTACATCACTGGTAGGAGTCTCTCTGAGATCGACCATGGATATAGATACCTCTATCCGAGGCTTTACTTTATCGCAGGAAGAGGCTATGCGCATAGTAAAGGAGATTAGTGAGATTAATTTGGAGGATGACGTTACTTTCCGTGTTAAGAGCGTCTCCGGCATAATGGATGAAATGGACTATCCGGGAATTCGATTAGCTCTGGATGCGTGTATGGGTATAATGGTAACTCCTCTCAAGATTGATATCTCCACCGGAGATGTCATTACTCCAGAAGCCGTAAAATATGATTATCGACTCATGCTCGAAGAACGGTCTATACGTGTTTGGTCGTACAATCTGGAAACAATTCTTGCCGAGAAGCTTCAAACTGTTATGTCCCGAGGAGTATTGAATACCAGGATGAGGGATTATTACGATATTTATACTCTAATGCTCCGTTACGCCAATGAAATCAATCAAGATATTTTGAGGCAGGCATTTGATGCGACATGTATAAAAAGAGGTACTACGGATCTGACATCGCGAGGAGCACAAATTTTCGATACTGTTATAAATGATAAAGAAATGTGTGGTCTCTGGAGCTCGTATCAGAAAAAATACTCTTATGCTAAAGAGATTTCATTCGAATCCGCAATTAAAATAACAAAACATCTTTATGATCTCGCAGCTGCGCAACGTTTTTCAGCTAATCAGGAATCCGATTTCTGATTAGCCATAATTCTTGGTTTTTTATTATAAAGCGGGAGAAGACCATGATCTCCTCCCGCTTTTTGTCAGTCTTCAGTTATTTCGTTGCCCCGCAGCCGGAACATGTATAGGTCGTTTCCGTGTGCGTTACTGCATCATGGTGGACCGTTGTGTACTCGGCATCGTGGTGGACCGTTGTGTACTCGGCATCATGATGAACCGTCGTGTACTCGGCGTCGTGGTGAACTGTCTCGTAGCCTGCGTCGTGATGAATCGTGCCGGTCTGGACGCGTTCGGTGTGATAGCCACCCCCACATACATCAAAAATATGGTCTGACATCTCCCACCCGTCCTGTGTTTGGAATCCGCAGATGTTGCAGGTGTAGAATCCCTCATATACCGGCTCGTCATAGGCGGCGCTTACTTCCACCTGCTCGTCCCAGGCTTCCTTCGTCATGACCTGCTCGTCCCAGGCTTCCTTCACGACAACCTGCTCATCCCAGGCCTCCTTCGTCATGACCTGCTCATCCCAGGCCGCCTTGTCCGTGACCGTCTTCGTGCTTGCGACCCACGTATGCGTATGCGCAGCAGGCGCTGCCGTCGGCGTCCTGGTCGGGACGGGCGTCTCCGGCTTCACAGGCTCCGGTGTCTCCGCGGCTTTCGGAGTCGTTGTCGTCTTGACAGTCGGCGTCGGTGTTGTGGTAACTTTCTTCGTTGGTGTTGGTGCCGCAGTAACCTTCGGTGTTGCCGCTGCCTTCTTTGTTGGGGTTGGAGTTGCTTTCTTAGTCGGTGTCGGCATCGCTTTCTTCGTTGGCGTTGCCGCTGCCTTCTGTGTCGGTGTCGGCACCTCTGTCACGACCGCCGTACTCTCCGTCCCCGCTGTCTTTCCGCAGCCCGGAACGGCTGCAAGCATCGCACTGACCAGTATTGCCCAGATCCATTTCTTCTCCATAACCGTTACCTCCTTCGTTGTCATCCTTCCTCAGTATTTTTGAGGAAGATAGTATTTCTGCCTTTTCGGTAATATTATGGTTCTTTTGTTGAGGACTTATTTATATTTTTTCTTTAAGCTGACTTTTCCCTCCTGAGCCTTCCGGAAGGGTGTTCTTTCGGTCAGGACGGGGACTTTTCCCCTCTTGAGACTTTCAGGGAGAGCGATATCTCCCTCCTGAGAATGAGAAGCGTTCCTGAGCACCTTACATGCTCCCTCCCGAGATCAAGTGGATTCTATAGGCACCGTCCTGTTTCCGGATCGGGTTTTTCTGTCCCGAGATGGGAGCGTTTCCCCGGACTGTCCGCGGGTGGCCGGCGGTCGGTTTCCGTCACGCAGGAGTCTGTTGTCCTCTGACTGCATTTTATATGTTCCTTAGCTTTTCATTAAAAAACGGCATAAGGATCTTGACGGACATCCGCCGGATTCCTTATGCCTGAAGAAAAATTATGTTTTTTGTAACAGATACCCCGAAACGCTTTGGATCTGACGTATGATTTCATCGTATAGCTGATCGAATGGAACAGGCAGAACACCGAGCTTTTTTAATCGGTAAAGGGAGATACTGTTTTTCTTTTTGAGTTCGGAATTGTTTTCAATCATGAATGTCTGGTAGACATAAAAATCCCAAAGGTCCATATCCAGGATATTCTGATCTTTCCTGACTGCCTTATAATGGCAGAAAACATACAGATCATTATTGCGGCACGGCCCTTCTTCTTCCTTATTCCAGTCTATTGCCGGCCGAATACTGAAGATCAGTTTGGAATCAGGCAGGGACAATGGTTCTTTCTCCTCAGGTGTATCTGACTGGACGCTTGCCGTTGATTTTACTTCTATCCTTGCCGCACGTGCTGCAGACGGTATGTACGGGCCTGTTATATCCCATGGCCGTGAGGTTCCGTTCTCTTCGTTCAGAGAATCAAATCCCCCTTCCGATAATGCACATCGCACAATATATTCTGCAAATGTACCTCTGTTCATATTGAACAGAATGTCTGACAAGGATAGCTGCCAGAATTGGAGCATACTATACGGCATCTCTTTTCCCTTATGCTCCAGTTTTTCATTTCCTGCATATAACTTTCTCTTCCCAGGTCCCTGCATATTGTACGTCTTTCCTTCCCATGCATAAAGTTCCTCGAAAGCTCCAAAGGCTGCCGCTTCATCTCCTCCGAAGGATCTCCATGGTCTGAGCAGTTTGGTCTTCCGGCAATTGTTTTCTCACGTCTTCGCGGTCTGCTCCTGTCTGACAAAATTGCACCGTTCTTGTTTGATAATACGTGTACATCAATCCCCTGTTTTTATCCTCTCTCTGAAAAGCGGCTTATAACCATACCTCCGCCGCATGCCGGTCTCCGGCAGGTTTTCTGATCACGCTGACAGTGCTTGCGGTAATCCCGATCGCTATTGATGAACGCTATACACTAAACACTGACCGAACTCAATAAATAATCCGTAACAAAACCCGGTTACCCTGAACATGAACCGGAACCTGAACCACGGGAAGGCTGATATTGGTCTGTCGGCGATAATCATGGAAAAAACCCGGTCAGATGTCAATATCCATCTGTTCCCGGTTGTTAACTACATCCAGCGCAGTCTGTACTTTGGCCAATTCGTCTGTTACATCGGCAAGATCCTTTGCAGCCCTTTCAATCTCATAATTCGTATACGTGTACTCAATGATCTTTGTCGCCTGGTAACCTTTCGATACTCTTTCTTTTGGAAGGAAAGAAGCCATCTCCGTCAGTTTCCGTTTACGCTCACTCAACTGTGGAATATACACCAGAATCTCATCAACAGTCATGCCAACTCCTGGTACAGTGGTCTCGATGTTGAATCGGTTGATCGCATGCTTCACCTTCCGGATCTTTTTCTCAATTTCGTTCTGTTCTTCCTGTGCCTTTCCATAGTCATAAACAGGCCGCGCAGACTCAATGTCTTCGTCTACTGCCGCCGTAAAGAGATACCCCTTCAATTCTTTAGCTCGAAGAACCTTCAGTTCCTCATTCAGTTTTCTCAACAGTTTTGACGCCTCAGCGCATGTGTATTTCATCCGTTCCTCCCGGCATAATGCCAATACATCCTGTGTGCCGCAAATATTCATGTATAGTGCAGCAAGCGCGCCGAGGTTTTCATAATTGACTCCCGGCACAGATATTTCCATCAATCTCAGGGGATGAGCGGAAACTCTACGAAATCGTAAAAGTATCCTTCCTCCTGCAATCCTTCAATCATTTCCTTCATCCAATCTTTGTTGAGAAATGTGACGTCATCCGGCTCATAGACATCATACGAAGCTGGAATCCAACCATCTTGGTCAAGACACCACACGTCCATAGGACCAAAGACTGTAAATGCATCCTTATACACGCAATCTCATTAGGCTGATGTGACGATCTCACCTTTCCTCATTATGTAGTATCCCTGGCTCGCCAATTCTCGATCTCCTCGATTTCCTTCTGCCGTTCCATCATCTCCAGTTCCGATTCCGCAATAAACCGGATAAATTGTCGATTATCCTTATTGACCCGGCAAAGTTCAGTCTCTTTTACATTCTCTCCTTCGCCGGTCCTTAGATAGTATTTTTTGTTCTTGATAAGCAATGTTCCGCCCTTGATCTCGGGCAGAGACGTCTCCTCCTTGCACATGGTGTACAACTCCCCCAGTGTGACATCACAGGCTTCAGCAATCCTTTTGACGGCACCGAACCGGCACTGATCGATGTCCACCAGACCGTTCGCGAGCTCATAGACGTTCGTGTAGGGGACATCTGCCATATCTGACAGACGCTGGAGGGGGATTTTCTTTTTTTTGAGGAATTCTTTTAGTGTCATAAATATCGCTGTACCGTTATTTTATAATTCTCTAAATTATCGCTATAACGTTATTTTACAGCAGTAAGAAAACGTGTCAACATCTACTTTTTTCTCTTTTTCTCAGTCTTCATAACGCACCGCGCTCACGATTGCATCTGTTACAGGGGCATCCGGCGCTCCCGAGGAAGGACTCTTAAAGGTAGAACTGGGCGATGGCATTATGCTGATCCCCCACCATCTCAAGCACCGCGTCTACCCGCATACCCGGACGATTCCCGTGACGGATCCGGAATGCCGTTTTCCCATTATTCTGTACCGCAACAAGGGAACGGATAATCCGGCAGCTGATCTGTTCTACAGAAAGATGTGCAAAGCTTTCCGCACATAAAAGAGCCCTGATATTCGGCAGTGATCATCGAATATCAGGGTCTTCTCATGTACGTATCATTCTTTTATGATCCGGTCGATCCAGTCGCAGATCTCACCCGGGTAATCCGCCTCACAGTGCGGACGATCCCAGATCAGGGCATAAATGGAAATGATTTTGTCATAATCTCCGGGCAGGACCTCAGCGTTGTGCCGCAGAAATCGAATACCGGTTTTCAAATCCACCAACGCCCAGGGGGACTTTGCACAGAGCCTGCCGTTTTTATCGCGGGACTCACGTCCCCGGCAGCCGCAGGTCACATAAATCATTCCTCGTTCAAGGTATTTTCCGGCTTCATCCCGCGGGCCGCCCAGCCAGGTATGGGGCATCTGCATATAACCGGCCGAGTTGTTTTCAAAAATCACCGGGGCTGTCTTCGCGGAGTAAATGCCGCAGACACCGTCCGCATTCACCGTGCCATCGGCATTCAGATATGGCTTTGGGAAGTCGCTTTCGGCGTATAGAGAATATCCTCCAGACACCATACCTGCCACTCGCCGTCAAAAGTCCATTGATTCCGACAGTCAGCCAGTTCCATTGATTGACAACAGGTATTCTAAATTCCATAAGATCCCTCCGTTCCGTAAAGATCAAATCAGATTTCCGTAATGAAAGGATACAACGGAAAAAAAGCCCTCGTCAATAAACACTCCCGGTCATGCTTATGCATTTTTTTGAATCAATCTTCTGCTCATTTGGAGTTGTTTTACCCCATATCAGCAGAAAAGCAGTATATATTCTGACCTTTTTATCTCTCTTTCAGGGTCTCTTCCATCAGGGGGACAGTATATTTGAAGAACGCGTACGGGGATCCGCTCATCGAAGATACGGCACCGGCAAAAAACAGAGCGTTTTCTTTAATATAATCCATAAACTTCTTCATAATAAACACCTTCTTTTCAATAGTTCTTTTTATTTTTCTCTGTCACAGGTCCCTTCAGTCAAATCCCCTGTATCGGATCTTCGTCTCTCCCTGTGACAGCTAAAAGGATAACGCAGTTCAAAGCATCATATAAGCTTGTTTATTGTCGGGTTTTATGTCATTATTGACATATTCATTACATTTAAAGCCTTTTTTTGGGGAGTTTTAGGACATGACAGACACATTTACCAGAATTCACAAGCAGTATCACGCCCAGAATGAACTGATCTCGGTAGAATTCCTGACGGACAGGGGCAATTATCATGCCGCGCAGTTCTCACAGAGGCTGGAAATGATCTACCTCCTGAACGGGAACGCCGGCCTCATTCTCGACGGGACCGAAATGAAACTCATTCAGGGTGAATTTGTCGTCATCGACGCGCGCCGGGTCTGTGAATTTCACTGCAAAGAACGCTTTATGCAGATCCGTATCAGTGTGGACCGGGGTTTTCTGGCGGAAAAGCTCCGTACGAATGCGGGAGCGCAGCTGCCGGCCCGGATGTATATCTGCAGCCGGGAAGATCTGACACCCGGGCAGCTGCCGGTCTTTCTCAGGATGTGCGAACTCTTTAAGGAGCTGGTGCCCCTCTATATCAACGAGCCGGAGGGCTACCGCCTCCGAACGGAATCTATCGTACTGGAACTTCTGTATCTTCTGGCAGGACATTTTTCAATCCCTCTTGTAAAAGAAGATCTCCCCGAAGGGGAAGCGAGCCCTCTGCAGATCCAGGAGATTCTGGCATACATTGAGGCCCACTACGCGGAAGCCATCACTCTCGAAACCATTTCTTCTCAATTCGGCCTCAGCCGCGAGTACTTCAGCCGCCTCTTCCACAAAAGCGTCGGCATCACCTTTCTGCAGCATCTGAACCGCGTCCGGATTGCACACCTCTATGACGATCTCGACCAACTATAAGCTGTTCAGCCGCCTTTTCAGGGAGATTTACGGCTGCACGCCCCGCGAGATCCGCAGGCGGATCTGATCTTCAGAAAGATGCTGCTCAACCCGCTCGCCGACTTTCTGCTTTTCATCAGATTAGCGCGGGATACTCGTGACTACAGTCCTGAGTACGTTGACGGATATACTTCTGCTGTTTAGTAAGGGGCGGAACTTTGGTCTGGTCGAATGTCCAGTCCCCTTCTTCCTGCTTTCTTTCAGTGCCGGTATTCGCAGAACCCGTTTCGAATTCTCCGGATGACGAAGCGCCAGTGTCGGATACTGTCGGCTTCACCAACTAGCGCAGGATGCTCGTGACTTGAGTCATGAGAGGAATGCGCCTTTTTGTTCTGCTGATGTATAATTCGTTCGTCAATTCCCGAACATAT
>CADABA010000034.1 GCA_902785985.1 uncultured Lachnospiraceae bacterium | reverse complement strand
CTCTACCTCTTCTAACTGGGATCCTGCTTAACTTAACAAAGCCAGCGCCTATTCTCTATGCTATAATGCTGGCAAATGAACCTATCTTAATGACATTGTCAGAGATATAATGGTGCGTATCACGGTCTGTACAGGAAAAAACCGGATTCGGGCTGCACGGAAGGAGAGGGGACCATGGATGCCGGTCTGTAAAGCGGACATTTGCGATCCGCTCTGCGACTTGCCCGTGAATCGATGCCCGCTCAGGGGCTGTCTGTATCGGTTCAAAATGACAAAAAGACACAGCAAAAAGAACTCACGAATGCGATGCCGATCCGCAGAGTGATCAGCATGTGCGTGAGTGTCGGAATGGTACGGCCAAGTCCTCGTAGCCCGGAGTGACAGTCTCCTGTACCGGCAGCAGGCAGGTTTCCTGGCTTGCGGATCATCACGAAAGGACGTCTTCCCGGATGTCAGGTCCAGTGACTAAAGTGTCCTTCATTTCCCGCTTACAGTGACGAGATCGTACAGGATTTGCACCTGTTTCCCTTTTGACTTCGGACGGAAAAAGTTCCGCCGTCGGCACCTGCTGTCATTTTTTGTCCTACAAGTATAGCATTTGACAGGTACGTGTGCAATATGAAAGAAAAATGCGGCAAAGGATGCAGCATATTCTTTCATTTTTTAAGGTTGCTAACAACGAAAGAGTTCATGTATAATAAGCTGATTATCGTTCTTAAGAAGAAGCAGACTTTCGCCGTCTGGTGAAGCGGCGTGTTTTGAGAAGGTATGATAGATGAGTTTGGATGAAAATAATTTCGTTCCGGATGGATTTGCGGACGATAGGCATATGGGAGAAGAACGGTACGGTGCTCCGGTGTACGGCACAGAGCCGGAACCATGGAATGGTCCATCGGAGGAGGGCGCAGGCCGTTCTTATAATGTAGTCCCTGATATGGGAGCGGCACCTTATACGGCGGAAATTCCGACCGTGGATGAGGAGCCGCAGAGAAAAGAAGAAAGCAGCGATGTGCCGGGGGTCTTAAAGGAAGAATCAGAGCAGGATCCGGAAGACGAAAAAAAGAAGAAAAAGAAGTTCCCGATCTGGCAGATCATCGTGATTTGCCTTGCGCTCATTACAGCCGGCCTGGTCGGTGCTTTCCTGTACATAGCAAGCACCTATGAGGACAGATTCATAGAGGGAACATATATCAACGGCATCTATGCGGGTGATAAAGGCGTGGAGGAGATCGAGCAGGAGATCCGTCAGCGTGTGGAGGATTATTCGATAGAGGTTACATTCCGGGGAGGGGCGAAGGAGACGATCTCCGGCCAGTCCATCGGTTATGAATATGTATCCTCCGGCGGTGTCGCGAAGCTGCTTAAGGAGCAGGATACAAAGGAATGGCTCAGCGGAAAGTTCGGCGCTGAAAAAACTTTCACTGTTTCAGAGGCGACTAAGTATGATCCGGAGAAGCTTTCCGCAGTGCTCAATTCTCTGCCGGAGATGCAGCCCGGAAATTATCTGGCTCCGACGAATGCCTTTCTGGCGATCGAGAACAATGCGTTCACGATCATTCCGGAGACACAGGGCAATACGCTGATTTATGATGAACTCTTTAACAAGGTCTCTCAGGCTGCTGCCGGGAGTGCGCTGACAGTAGACATCGGGGCAGATGAAAATGCCTATGAGAAGCCGGCGGTGTACGCGGATAATGCGGATCTTGTATCCCAGCGGGATAATCTGAACGGTTTTCTTCAGACGGTCATTACTTATGATCTGAAGGACGGGACGACCAGAACGATCGACGGATCTACGCTGATCAACTGGATATCCCAGGATGAGAACGGCTGGTACTATATTGACGAAGGCAACGTCATGGCAAACGTGGAAGCGTATGTCACGGCGCTTGCTGCGGAAGTGGACAATGTGAAGACCGGCGTCGATTTCCAGTCGAGCGCTCTGGGCGTTATCATGCTGCCCAGTGCCACATACGGGCTTCAGATCGGGAAGGATCAGGAAGTTGCACAGCTCTTCACGGAGATCATGGAGCGGACATCGACCGAGAGAGCGCCGATTTATTCCATGGATTACACGATCACCCTGAGTGATCTGGGAATCGGGAATACCTATATCGAGATCGACATTCCGAACCAGCATCTCTACTATTATAAGGATGGAGTGCTGACGATCGAGAGCGATATCGTATCGGGATCGGAGTATACGACGCCGACGCCGAGGGGTATTTTCTATATTCAGAACAGGGAGCAGAACGTCACGCTTCTGGGTCCGTACCTTGCAGACGGCAAGACCCGGTCGTATACGACGCTGGTCAAGTACTGGCTGCCCTTTGACATTGCAAACGGAGTCGGACTGCATGATGCTTCCTGGAGAGCAGAGTTCGGAGGCGATATATACCTCGGCGGCGGTTCGCACGGCTGCGTAAATATGCCGGAGGCAGTCGTGGCCAATCTGTTCTATACCGTGAGTGTAGGAACACCGGTGCTTGTATTCTGATCTCCGGTGCAGAATTCTTGTGATTTTAACTGCGGAGTACGGTCATCTTTCGGGATGACTGTTTTCCGCAGTTTTTATATAAGTTGTTTATTGCATTTTGGCGTTCAAGTGCGTATTATAACTTTGTATGCTTTGAGAGATATGACAAGACCGATGGGACTGTCTGACGGGCCGGAACGAAATGCGGAGAGTAACGCAGTCCCGATGATCCGCTCTTTGATCATACACGTTTAACGGGGAGTATGTTTTATCTCCGGCTGGAGGAGTCCGTGACTCCAAGCCGGATCTGGAGGAAAAGAATGCACGATCGGGTAGATCCAGTTACTGAGGAAAAGGAATCAGAAGTCAAGACTCAGGATCTGCAGCAGGATGCAGCCGGAGAAGAGGAGACTCAGGAGGTCCTGAAGACAGATGCTCTGGCGGAGATCCCTGCAGACGAAATTCCTGAGGAGGATTTTTTGTCGAATGCTGCGGAAGATGAAATTGTAGAGGAAGAAGAACTTCTTCAGGAAGAAACAGAAGCTGAAACGGAAGCAGAGGCGGGAACCGGAACGGAAGGAGAAGCTGAAGCTGAAACGGAAGCTGCTGCGGAATCCCCTGAAGAAGCTGTTTCCGTGGAAGCTGCGAATGAGAGCACCGGGGATGAGGAAAGCGACGGACCGGCGAAGAAACCGGCGTTCTTTTCGAATATGAGTCTACGCAAAAAGATTGCCGTGGGATGCGGCGCAGCAGCCTGTGTGCTGGGGATCATTTATATTGGCATCGCACAGACCTACAGGACAAAATTTATAGAGGGAACAAGCATCAACGGAATCGATGCCGGGAAAAAGACCGTCCCGGAGGTCGAGGAAGAGATCGAGAAAACAGTTGAGAACTATTCCCTGAAGCTGTCCTTCAGGGATAACCGTACAGAGACGATCGACGGGGATGCCATTGATTATCAGTATGTTTCGGACGGCGGTGTGCAGAAGCTCCTCGACGAGCAGAATATCTATACCTGGATCGGCGGTGCGCTTTTTGGAAGTGAGAAGAGTTACACAGTCGGTGAGGATACAAAGTTCGATGAGCAGAAGCTTGTGGAAGGCCTTTCGAATCTTCCTGAAATGAAGACCGAGAACCAGGTCGCCCCGACAGACGCGTATCTCCTTCTGGACGAAACGACAAAACGTTACAATATCGTTCCCGAGACAGAAGGAAATGTTCTTAATGTCGAGGCGGTTCAGGCTCATGCGAAGTCCGCTGTCAGCGGAAGTGTTGAGACAGTCGATCTCGCCCAGGCAGCAGACACCTATGCAGCCCCGGCCATCCGTGCGACCGACGAGAGTCTGAACAGCCAGCAGGCTGCACTGAATACGTTCCTTTCCACCAGCATTACCTATACACTTCCTGAAGGGACGCAGGTCCTCGATGCCAATGTGCTGGACGGCTGGATCTCCATGGATGAGAACGGATACCGGTATGTGGATGAGGAGCATATTGCCGAATGCGTGGATCAGTATGTCAGCGATCTGGCGGCGGCAGTAGATGTCGAAAAAGAGACATCCACTTTTGCTTCGACCAACCGGGGAATGGTCGAAGTAGATAACGATGAATTTGTCATCCAGATCGATCAGGATGCCGAGAAGGAACAGCTCCTCGGGGAAGTCCTCGCCAGTACGGTCACACAGAGGGAACCGGTCTATTCAAGAAAGGATGAGGCCCAGGATCCTACGTTCGGCGGGACCTATGTTGAGATCGATATTGAGAACCAGACGGTCTATTACTATGAGGACGGTCAGTGTCTGGTGGAGACACCGTGCGTGACAGGGACCGGATCGGTTCCCCGCCGCTCGACACCCACCGGAGTCTTCCATATTTATGACAAACAGAGGAGCAGAACTCTGTATGGTGATATTCAGGCGGATGGTTCCTACGGATACGCTTCCTTCGTAAACTACTGGATGCGTTTCTGCGGCGGATGCGGTCTGCATGACGCCACCTGGAGAGATTCCTTCGGCGGAGATATCTACTGGGACAGCGGTTCTCACGGCTGTGTCAATCTTCCGTATGAGGCTGCCGCTCAGATGTATGAGATCGTGGAAGAGGGAACGCCCTGCATTGTATTCTGACCGATGCAGACAGCGAATGTCCGCTTTACACGGTGACGCAGAATTCCCGTAATGAGTCTCATGATGGATACGCAAAGCGGAGCATGTCTTTTGTATGGGATATAAAGTAAGCGTCAGTCCCTGCACATTCCGGAGGGCAGAAGCCCTCCGGTCTTGTTTTTTCAGCACATAATGGAGAGAACTGTTAATCGCAGTGTATCCGGGAGACCGGTCCATGTCCCGCGATTTCAGGATATGGGCGGAGAAAGCACTGCTTTTCGATCGTTTTCGTCAGACTGATATCAGCATGTGCTTTATCTTAGTGAGGAAAAACTCCGATTCTGCAGGCGGCGGGTAAAACAACATCCTGCTCGTCTCATGAGCGGGAATTGAAGGAGAGGAAATGAACCATGCACGAGCTTGGGGTCGTATTCAATGTGATCGAGGCGGTCGAGGAGATCGCAAAGGAAAATGAGCTGAAGAAGATCGAATCTGTTACGCTTGAACTCGGGGAAGTCTCCACGGTGATCCCGGAGTATCTCACGGACTGCTGGGACTGGGCTGTCAAGCGCAATGACCTCTTTGGGGATACGAAGCTTCTCCTTGAGAAAATTCCTGCGGTCACTTTCTGCGAAGAGTGTAAACAAACGTATCCTACGGTCCTGCACGGAAAAATCTGCCCGCACTGCGGAAGCGGGAATACCTATCTGGTCCAGGGAAATGAGTTCATCATCAAGGAAATTTCGGCAGAGTAAGGAATTCGGGGAAAGCGCGTTTTGTGCACAGACGCGGCAAAGCGCTTATGACAGGGAGATGGAACAGTGAAAAGGTTGGACGATATAAAAAGCCTCCTTATTGGGGTTGAAGCTTTGCTCGTGATCACGGTCATTGTACTCGGATTTCGTGCAATATACGGTGAACCCGTGAAGTGGATCGGAGACGAATATGAGGAGATTTCGGACGAAAATATGGAAGACTGCATGAATGGCAGTGCGAAATCGGTCGAGACCATCGTGGATGCAGCGGAAGAAGCCGGCACAGATGCCAGGAAGGTTGCGGCGGAGTATCAGACTACGCAGAGACAGGCAGCATTGTCCGCGGAGGAGAAGCGGATCGATGCGCTCTATGATACGGGCTGGTGGGCTGCTGCGGATTTCGATGAGGCAGGAGAAGCACTGTATAACGGAGGTGTTGCTTCTCCCGATGAAACGAGCATCACGATCCTCGGTACGGGCGACAATCTGGTACATTCCGCGATATACCAGAATGCCATGACGGGCAGCGGATACGATTTTACGCCGTATTACGGTTATCTTAAGGATTTTATTTCCTCTGCCGATATAGCAACGGTCAATCAGGAATCCCCGATCGCGACAAGCATCCTTCCTGTGTCCGGATATCCTGAATTCAACACACCGGAGGAGGCCGGCTATGCACTCCTCGATGCCGGCTTTGACGTCATCAATCAGGGCAATAATCACATCATGGATCAGGGGACGGAGGGAGCGCTCAGGACCCTTGACTTCTGGGACTCACTCGGAGTTCCGTATGTCGGTTTTTACCGGAATGAAGAGGACCGTGATACAATACGCGTAGTCGAGAGGAAAGGGATCAAGGTGGCTTTTCTCGGCATCGTCGAGATGCTGAACTATCCCCTGTACGACTCGGAGACCTGCAAGGTGATCTGGACGAAAGATGAAGATCTGATTCATGACCTTCTCACAAAGGCATCTTCCATGGCGGATGTTGTCGTTGTGCATGTGCACTGGGGAGAGGAAAATGAGAGCGAGGTCGAGGATCATGTAAGAGAACTCGCCCAGAAGATGGTCAACTGGGGAGCCGATATTATCTACGGAAATCATCCTCATCTGCTCAGAGATATTGATATTCTGACGAGAGAAAGTGACGGAAAGCAGTGCCCTGTGGCCTATTCTCTCGGCAATTTCCTGAACGGACAGACAAAACCGTGGCAGGTAGTGAGCGGTCTCATGACTGTCACATGTGTCAGAAACCAGGTCACTGGAGAGGTCGACCCGCAGTTCATGAGTTTCCTGCCGGTCATCATGCACTACACCGGGAACCGCACGAACGGCAGACTCTATCCGATCTGTCTGTACAGTTCGGATATGGCGGCTTCTCACGGCGTCGCCAATTACGGGTCGTCCCTGTCGATGAGTTATATCATGAACATTTTGACGGAAAAAGTTCCGGAAGAATACAGGAACCGGGTCGGGCGGATCCCGAACTGAGTGTTTCCTCTTCACAGCGCAGTACTCGTGACCCCGGAACCGTGAGATATGTGCGGACGCTGCGATCAGGAATGCGAGTCGTTCCTGAACGCCCGCTTAGCTTACAGAAGCGAGGGTCTTTCCCACTGAGATAACGGGAATCTGTCCCCGGCGAATGAACATTAGCTGTCGCAATAAGGCATCACACTGCAGAATATAACAGCGCTTTTTAAGCAAATATCTGTTATATTCGCGGAGAATCTGCCTGATGCGACAGCTCTGTTTTTTATTTGAAGACCCTGACTCGAATAAAATCACGCCCTTTTTTTGTTGAGGAGAGAACACCCTCGTAGATGAATTTGCCATGTCCTTTTACGGACACGCGGGCCCCTTCCCACAGTACGGCTCCTCCGCTTCGGGCCGTCCGCCCGTCCACATAGACATCCTCTCTCGCTATGAGCTCCTGCGCTTTAGCTCTTGCAAGGCGCAGAACGAAGGACAGAACGGCATCCAGCCGCTCTGAAGCGACGGATCCCTCGCGAATTTCAAAGGAAGGTCTGACGGTACACTGTGCCGGCGGGATTTCCTCCGCGGAAACGCTTGTATGACGGACGCGGACGAGCTCGCGGCAAACGATCTCTGCGATATTTTTGAAAATGAAAATATAAGCCGAATGATCCTCATGGTCGATCAGAATGTCCCCCGTCCGATCCCGCTCAATGCCGAGACTCATCAGCGCGCCGAGATAATCCCGGTGCGTGAGGGGATCGGAAAATTTTTTCTGCAGAGGACTGATATGCAGGCAGGTAAGAAGATCCGGAGAGGTCTGTTCGTTCCTGATGAAGGTCTCCGTATCGAGCCAGGAGGGGAGAAAGAAGGCTGCCCGGCGCTCCGCGTCATCATATCCTCCCTGCAGAGTGAAGCGTACACCGAAAACGCGGTCGGAATCTGCAGGCACGCCGAGCTTTTTAAGAGCTTCGTAAAAAGAAGCCTGCTCTGAGATGGAAAGAAATTCGGTGTTGACCGTGTATTCATTTTTATAGGCCCGGTCCGCGAGCTCGCGGATGCGGCTTTCAAGATAATCAGTCTCTGACATGTCATACTCCTGATATATGTCCGGGAATGCCTTGCCGTTCCTGCCGCGACGTGCGCGGCTGTGTTCCGTCGGAGGCTTTTGCCGGAAGCAGTGTTTTACAATTACCTGTCATTGTACCATACAGGAAGGTGAGGGCAAGGGAATAAAAGAGAACCTGTTTCGGGTTTTGTTTTTTATTTCCTGTTAATAGTGTATACTTGTATTGAGCGCAAAAGCAGCGGCTGCATCCGATGCTTTCAGCTTCACTGGGTGTATGGGAAGCAGGAACTTCGAGGCATTCCAGACCTCAGGGAAGGCGCGAAGGAGGAGATAGGTATGAAAAAGAGATTAAAAGACCGGCTGTTGAATATCATGTTGGCACAATATGTCCGCATCTATGTTGTGGATATTCCCGGCGACCGTATTGAAGCGCAGATGCATGCGGAAAGCGGTGGCGAGTTTGTTCCGGATCTGGTACCTGAGATTTCCTTTTTTGATTATCTGAGAAAATTCTGCCGTGAAAATCTGGAGCATGCCTACTGGGCCTGGTTCGAGGCCAGTATCAATCCGGACAATATGCGGTATGTCCTTCGGGGCAAGGAGTCGTATGAACTGAAGTGCCCGCTGAAAGGCGGAGGCTGGCGGATGTTCGAGGTGCGGCGATATGAGATGCGGAACGGCGATCCTGTGCGGGCGATGGTCGGCGTATGTAAGAACGTCCCCGGAGAGGAACCGGTCACGATTACGGATGCTCCGGATATGAGGACCGAGTTCGAACGTTATCTCACGGCATTGCAGAATGACCTCTTTATGAAGGGGCAGTATGAAGGTGCGCTCTCGACAGAGACGATCGCCAATTTTGAGGTGGATATCACAGACAACCGGGTACTTCGAAGTTCATTTAAAAATCCGGATGTCTTCATCCCGGTCCCCGGAATGGGGAACCCGGGATCGCTGCGGGAGATGACGAGGGCCTGGGCGAGGCGGATGGATGGGTTTTCCGCAGACGAATATATTCATTTTATGTCCTCGGAGAATCTCTCCGCTTCCTATGAGAACGGGATCGCTGCCCCGTCGATCGAATATCGGATCACGGACCGCAACCGCAAGAAGATCTGGCTGAGACAGACGGTGCTCCTGACGAAGGATGATATGAGCGGACATATCATGGGGCTCATGTCCGTGCGCGATATCACGGAGGGCAAGGAAATTGAGGAGGAAAACAGACGACGGCTCGACATTATCGACGGTATGACGAGGGAGTATGTATTCCTGGATCTTGTTAATCTGAGAACCGAACAGCATCTGATATACCGTTTCAGTGATGAGCTCAGAAAGAAGTATCTTGAAGTGCTTCTGCCGAAATATTCCGACGCCATGGAGGCGTACTGCAGAGCAGGTGTCTTCGAGAAAGACCGTGAGGAGTTCCTGCGGATCATGAGCCCCGCACATGTGCGCGAGGCTCTGAAAGGTAAAAAAGAATTAAGCTTTCGATACAGGGCCAAAACAGACGGGGGCGTGCAGTTGTACAGATGTAAGATCGTAAAAATAGGAGAGGTCTGGTCTGAGCCCAAAGAAGTTCTTGTCGGACTGGCGAACGTTCAGAATGAGCTTGATACGGAACTGAAACAGAAGATTATTCTCGAGAGCGCACTTGAGAAGGCGAGAGAGGCTGAGAAGGCCAAGACGATCTTTCTGTCCAACATGTCCCACGATATCCGGACCCCGCTCAACGCAATCATCGGTTTTGCCACGCTCGCGAGACTGCATTCGGAGGATAAGAAGGAGGTGGATGAGAGCATCAGCCGTATCCTTGAATCCGGGGAGCAGCTTCTAATTCTCATCAATAATATTCTTGACATCAGCAGAATTGAGAGCGGAAGAATGGAACTGAACGAAGCGCCCTGCAGCCTGCGGGAGCTGATCGATGGCATACATGTCCTCTTTCAGCCGGAGATCGAGCGGAAAAAACTGTTTTTCCACTGTGAGATCGACAGTGCGATCGAAGACAAAGTCTATTGTGACAATGTGCGTATGACGCAGCTCTTTACGAATCTTCTGGGAAATGCAGTTAAATACACGGAAAAGCACGGACATGTTGAGTTTATACTCCGGCGTGAGAGGAACAGCACATCCGGGCGTATGGGGCTTCTTCTGATCGTCCGGGATGACGGAATCGGGATCAGCCCCGATTTCCAGAACCGGATCTTTGAGCCGTTCGAACGGGAGGATACTTCCCTTATGGGCAGAGTGCCCGGCAGTGGGCTTGGGATGCCGATCTGCAAAGCGATTGTTGACAGCCTTGGAGGGACGATCTCTGTGCGGAGCCGCCAGGGCGCGGGGACCGAGTTCGTTGTTCGTTTCGCACTGAGACTTCAGGAAGACAGACAAAAGACGCCGGGAAAAAAGGCAGTCTCAAAGTACCAGGTGTTTTCGGAGACGTGGAGGATCGGCCATTCAGTCAAAAGAGTGCCGAGGGTTCTTCTGGTCGAGGACAATGTGATGAACCGTGAGATCGCTGCCCGTCTGATCCGGCATATCGGTTATGATGTAGACCGCGCTGAAGACGGTGAGCAGGCCTGCGATATACTGGAGCGCGGGCATATGCTTTATGACGCTGTGCTCATGGATATCCGCATGCCTGTTCTGGACGGGTATGCAGCTACCAGACAGATCCGGAAAAGCAAAGATCCTGCTGTCCGCTCGGTTCCGATCATTGCGATGACAGCGGATGCTTTTGACGAGGATATCGAGAAGGCGCGGGAGGCCGGTATGAACGCATTCATCTCAAAGCCGGTGGAACTCGAGACGCTTCACCGTGTGCTGGGAGAGTTCCTGAGCATGCCGGATACGGAGAAGCCGGGCGGTATGCAGAGTGAGGACAGAGAAGAGAAACCGGACGGCATGCAGAGTGAAGGCGGAGAGGAGAAGCCGGACGGCATGCAGAGTGAGGACAGAGAAGAGAAGCCGGACGGCATGCAAAGTGAAAGCATGACGGAAAAGAAAGACGGTATTCAGAATGAAGACAGGGAGAAAGAGTCGGACGGACATCCGGAATAAGGGATGAAAGGAGCCGAAAAGACCGTAAAAAAGTGCGGGCAGTGAGCAGGGGAGCGGCAGCTGCTGTCTTTACATTTGAATAAAAGCGTGGTATTCTACTATGCATTGATGGTTTTTGTGAGCCACAAGGCTTTTTCAGAGGAGTATTATGGAAAATAAGGAGAAAAAAGTAGCGATCGGAATCGCCGTCGGTGCGTGCGCAGCGCTGTATGCGCTTGGCGTCATGCATTTTGATAATGTACTTTACCCGAATACGTTCATAAACGGGGAAAGCCATGAGATGGAGGAACCCGGACCGGTCAGTGAAGGACTGATCGACAATACAAAGTCTTTCAGTATCAAAACGCTGCAGGGCACAGAGAAGATCGATGGAGAGGAGATTGGATGGAATACAACGCTTTCACCTTCCATCGAGGAGATTCAGGAGAGTCAGTCACCCTGGGCCTGGCCGCTTGCTCTGTTTCAAAAGCATGAATACACTACGAAAGAGGTCCATACATACGACGAAGATCTTCTGACAAAGAAGATTGACAAACTGAAGTTCATGACAAAGTCTACGCAGCTTCCGGTCGATGCGCATATCGAGAAGCAGGAAGAAGGGTTTGTTCTTATTCCCGAAATCGATGGAGATACACCGATCGTGGAAAAGGTTCATGAAGTGATCGGGAAAGCTCTGGACGAGGACCTGGACAAGGTAAATCTTGACGAGGAGGGCTGCTATTATAAGGCAGGGATCCGGTCGGACAACGAGGAACTGGTCAATGAATATGCAAGACTGGACGAGATCCAGAACATGGTCGTTACGATCGACCTCACAGAGTCGGCTGAGGAGCTTGACAAGAGCGTATTCCTGGACTGGGCTTCCTATGAGAACGGTGAATTGAACTTCGACTATGACGCGGTCGATACCTATGTCAATGAACTTGCAGATAAGTACGATACATGGGAGCAGTCAAGGCCTTTTACGACGCATAACGGCGAGCAGATCGCAGTCGGCGGCGGAGGATGGGACACTTACGGATTCCTGATGGACAGAGAGACAACGATTGACCTCATCAAAGGTGCGATCATGTCCGGAACTTCCCAGATCGTTTCACCGGTGTGGGTCCACACAGGTCTGACGAGGAATACTGAAAACTCGGATATCGGGTCGACCTATGTTGAGATCAGCATTTCCGAACAGCATATGTGGTATTACGAGAACGGAAACCTGATGCTGGATACGGATGTTGTCACGGGTATGGATATTCCGAGCAGGGCGACGCATCCCGGTGTTTTCAGGGTCCGCTGGAAGGAGACGGAGCATACGATGACAGGATCCTATGGATCTGCATTTGTCCATTACTGGCTGCCTCTTACGGAGGACGGCATTGGAATCCATGATGCTTCCTGGAGAGGCTCCTATGGAGGAACGATTTATATAAGCAACGGATCCCATGGCTGCATCAATACTCCTTACAGTAAGATGCAGGAGCTCTACAGTATGATCGAGGCGGGAACACCGGCAGTTATCTACTGATGCTGAAAAGGCATGGGAAGCGGAGATTCGCAGGACGCTTTGCTGCGTACTCAGGTATGGACATCTCTGTCAGGGACTTTTGGAGACATTCCTGATTTCCCGGCCGATACAGGCAGGTCGTGAGATAAATGCGAAAAAATGAAATTCAAACGGTGAAGGCGCGTGCATGTGCGGTCATGCATGCGCCTTCTCTTTATTTTTACGGTAAACGCGCGCCGCAGGATCCGGAGAGCAAAGAAGCGTTTTGGCAGGATCCGGGGAACAGGGACGCACTGCAGAGCGATCATGATTTTCAATTCTCGCGAGATTGTACTCGTGATGAAGGCAAGTATCACTTTTGCGCGTATTTCACGACTGAAGCCGCGAGTATTGCGCGATGGAGAATAATGCAGATTGCGAAAGAGGAAGCTTTTTGGTAAGATTTATCTCAGTGGGGAAGCCCCCCGCTTCTGTAAGCGGGGGATAGGTCAATATCCTGCTCGTCTCAGTGGCGGGTTTCAATCCCCCACTGAGATAAACGCTCAGATCCACAATGCTCCACAGGAGTATTGTTACGCATGCATAGGTACGTGAGAATGCGCAGGGATTCAGTCTGGTATTATGTCAGCGTACGCTGGCCCGAAGACCGCGCTTTTGTCTCGCTCGCGAGACTTGAATCTTCATCGCGGGATTGTACTTGCGATGAAGATTTCACTTTGCGCGCGTATCTCATGATGAAAATCACGAGTATTGCGCGATGAAAAAGAAAACAGAGAGGAAAAAGACAGATGGGAATGAATATTGTATGTCTTGATATGGAGGGAGTCCTGGTGCCGGAGATCTGGATCGCTTTTTCGGAGGCCAGCGGGATCCCTGAGCTTCGGAGAACGACCAGAGATGAGCCGGATTATGACAAGCTGATGAACTGGAGGCTCGGCATTCTTCGCGAGCATGGGCTCGGACTGAAGGAAATTCAGGATACGATCGCGACGATCGATCCGCTTCCGGGCGCAAAGGAATTCCTTGACGAACTCCGGACCATGACCCAGGTCATTATCCTGAGCGATACTTTTACGCAGTTTGCACAGCCGCTCATGAAAAAGCTCGGCTGGCCGACACTTTTCTGTAATACGCTTGAGGTTGCGCCGAACGGAGAAATCACCGGATACAGGATGCGCTGCAAAAATTCCAAGCTCACTACGGTAAAGGCGCTCCAGTCGATCGGTTTTGAGACGATCGCAGGTGGAGACAGCCACAATGATCTCGGTATGATCCGTGCATCGAAGGCCGGTTTTCTCTTCAAGAGTACGGAGCAGATCAAGGCGGATAATCCGGATCTTCCGGCATTCGAGGAATTTGATGAATTCCTCGAAGCAATCAGGAAGGCGCTGTGAAGGCTATGGACGAGAGCATCATACTTGCCTCCGGTTCCCCGAGAAGGCGCGAGCTCCTTACCCAGATCGGTATCCGCTTTGAAGTCATTCCTGCGCTCTCTGAGGAAAGGACAGAATCCAGCGATCCGCAGGAGATCTGCAGGAGCCTTGCGACTGTGAAGGCAGAGGAAGTGGCGCAGCGGATCATGGATGCCTGTACGGCGTGCGTTGTGCAGCAGGAGACAAAAAACTGCAAAGCGGGCCGAATCGGAGAAAAGACAGAGGGTCAGACGGAAGATTTGAGCAATTCCGGAGAACCGGGAGAGGAACAGCCGGAAACCCGGAGCATATCCGGTGAGACCGAAAAGAGACAGCCGGAAATCCGGAGCATATCCGGCGGGACCGAAAAGAGACAGCCGGAAATCCGGAGCATATCCGGTGAGACCGAAAAGAGACAGCCGGAAACCCGGAGCATATCCGGTGAGACCGAAAAGAGACAGCCGGAAATCCGGAGCATATCCGGTATGACCGAAAAGAGCAGCCTGTACCCCGGAATTCCCGCGGAAGTCGCCGCATCCCGGAGAGTGCGGGTCATCGGCGCAGATACGATCGTTGTCCTCCGACGGGAGATCCTTGG
This sequence comes from uncultured Lachnospiraceae bacterium, assembly GCA_902785985.1. Taxonomy (GTDB): domain Bacteria; phylum Bacillota; class Clostridia; order Lachnospirales; family Lachnospiraceae; genus Chordicoccus. The sequence goes on along the minus strand of CADABA010000034.1, from coordinate 651 downwards.
AAAGCCGAAGGACGCGGCGGATGCCGCCCGGATGCTTTCTGAGCTGTCCGGCAGGGCGCATGAGGTCATGACCGGCGTCTGCGTGATCGACATTTGTGAGGGGCAAAAGGTGTCGGAGGCTTCATTTTCCGAGTGCACGAAGGTCTTTGTAAGCCGGCTCACATCGCAGGATATCGAGGACTATATCGCGACGGGAGAACCCTTCGACAAGGCAGGTGCGTACGGAATACAGGGCGTGTTCGCCCGGTATATAGAGAGGATCGACGGGGACTACAACAATGTCGTCGGACTGCCGGTGGGAAGGCTCTTTCGGGAATTCCTGTCAGGACAGGCGGAGACGGCAACGGAAACCTGAGAAACGGAGAGAAATCCGGACGTTCCCGTCAAATCGGGCGGAGACGTCTGAGACCGCACCGGAAGCTATGGATGCGGATAGAAAAGAAAAGACAATAGAAAAGAAAAGACATGAGAAAGGAAGATCCGGCGTCCTTATGGGCAGCCTGATCCATGGTGTTATGATATGAACAGAAGAAATGTATGGGCTTGCTACACCAGAGAGCAGGAAAAAGCGGCAATGGAGTTCGCCGAGGAGTATAAAGCATTTTTGAACGTCTCCAAAACGGAGAGAGAGTGCATTGACACGATCGTGAA
>CADABA010000033.1 GCA_902785985.1 uncultured Lachnospiraceae bacterium | reverse complement strand
TCTGATAATACCCACCTCCTCTCAGGGAGGTTTAGAATACCACTTTTTCGGGACATTTTCATCTGTGGTTTAATAGGACATTATCAAAAATGGCTTACACTCTCATTCTTATTCTACTTTTTCTACTTGACAAAGTCAAGAAAAAGTGGTATAAGCACCTGCCATGTCTTTCCTAATTATAGCCTTTCAAAAGCCCTTTGTCATTGGATTCATGGTTCAATCAATAACAAAAAAAGAAGGGCAGGCTGACCAACGCAATCGGTCAAACCTGCCCTATGTAGCATATCTTCAGATGAATTGCCGTTTTCTTCGGCCTCCGTATATCGGAGATCATAAACTCTGTGCCAGCGTTTTCAGGAGTGCTGCCATCTCCGGATTCTGCAGGATGCGGATCAACGCTTCCTGATCGGTTTCCTGTTTCTGCGCCGCTTCCGCTGCCCGCGCTTCCGCTGCCTGAACCTGCCCGCCAGTTTCGTTTGCTTCATTCCCGGAGCCCTTACCGGAATAGAAGGTCTCTTCAAACCTCTGTGCATTAAGCCGCCTGTCATCGTCGATGATATGGGAATACACATCCGCCACCATCTTCAGCTGTGCATGACCGGAGTCTCCCTGTACGGATTTCATATCGCCGCCATTCAGCTTCAGCTTGTAAGTAATGCTGGTATGACGGATGGAGTGGAAGACCACCTTTGGAAACCCGTTCTCCCGGATCAGCTTATTAAAGGCTCTGTTAATGATCTGGCTTTCGACTGGCCTGCCGTTTGCGCTGCAGAATACGAGATTGAAATCGAGGAACTCGTCGCCGAAAAGGTCTTTCAGTTCTTCCACTTCTTTCTTCCTCTCCACCAGCATTTCCGCCACTGTTTTCGGAAGAAAAACTCTACGGATACTCGTTTTGGTCTTTGGCTCTTTCAGAACAAGGCGGGTATGGGTACTCGCAAAGGCAGGAGGAAACTTCAGGACAACGCCGCGTTCATCCAGCGTATTCATGGCATCCCGATTAACCCTCTGCAGTTCCTTATCTATATAGATATTGGCCCGGCCGGCAGCAATGCTTTCTTTCTCGATATCCACGCAATCCCAGGTCAGTGCCAACATTTCGCCCATACGAAGGGAACAGGAAAACGCCAGATTCAATGCCAAACGAAGCATATCATCATCACAAGCATCCAGCGCCTTGAAAAGAATATCTGCCGTCCAGATGTTTCTAGGGACATGCTCTTCCTTCGGAAGTGTAGCATTGGCAACCGGGTTTTTCGGCATCAGTTCCCATTTCACGGCCTGATTGAAAGCTGTGCGCAGGATCTTATGGATCTCACGGATTGTGTGTGCCGTCAGAAATTCATTCTTTGGCTGCACATTATTCACGATAACCGGCTTTACCTTCTGCAGGCTCTTATAGAACTGATCCATCACCCGTGTATTCAGCGCGGAGAGCTGCATTTCCCCAATCAGCGGCCTCACATAGTTGCTCATGAGGCTGCGCCGCGATTCGTATGTAGACATTGCCCAATTATTTACGCCATAAATGGCAAAATATTCATCTAACAGGTCATTCACGGTCTTTGCCGTAGGAATCACAAATGTTCCGTTTTCCTGTTCGCATTCGATCTCCGCTTTGCGCTTCTTTGCGTCCGCATTGTTATCAAAGGTCTCCCATTTCTGGTGCTTCTTTCCCTTTTCATCGGTATAAGAATAGACGACGGAATACTTTTTCTTCCGCTTAACAATGGATGCCATTTCGACTCCTTTCCGGCCATTTCCTGGCCTCTTCCGGCGGTACCTTCTTGTAATGTGACTGGCTTTGGTACCATTCCTCAAAGCTGTCCTTCATGATCCGCATCTTGCCGCCGACCATAACCACCTTAAACAGCTTCTTTTTAATCAGCCAGTAAGTGCAGGTTTTACCAAGCCCAAGCAGTTGGCCCATCTGCTGGACAGACATGCTCGTTGCTTCCTTCTTTTCACTCATGTCCACAACCTTCCTTTCTGTGATATTGGCTTTTGCCTGCTGTCATCGTATCGAACTCCAGTCCAAAAATTAAGGATGTCGCCAGCCACAACGACATCCTTGACAAATCCTTACAACTGTGTATCAAGCCATTCATCAAAACTCTTTTTAGAGATCCGGATATGACCGCCGATCCGGACGCTCCGGAACAGATTTTTCTTCACAAGGTTGTAGGCTGAGGAGCGGCTGATTTCCAGAATGTCCTGGATCTCATCCACTGTATATGTACGTTTATCAAATCCTTCGGACTGTACCGGCATCTCCATTACCGCCTGATTCATCTCTGCTATTTTCTCTTCAAACATTATCGTCTTTACCTCCGTCTTCAGTATCATATATCCTGTAGTCCTTCGGGATCCGGATGATCCCCATGCTGATTTTTATGATTCTGTTGATTTCCTTCATATGCTCTGCCGGGATCCTGCCAAAATATTTCAGCACCCGGCATTTGTCGATTGTCTTGATCTGTTCCAGCTGCACCACCGAGGCCGTCTTCAGTCTCCCGACCGGCGGCAGAAGATAATGTGTCGGTTGGTCTTTTTTCTTATACGTGTGGGAGGTCATCGTTGCCACAATTATCGTGGAGCTATGGAGGTTGCCGGTATTGTTCTGTAAAACCACCACCGGCCTCTTGCCTCCTTGTTCGGATCCCTTGAAGGGATTCAGGTTCGCCAGGTAAATGTCTCCCCGGCGGTATGTCCATTCCTTCTTCATACCCATGCGTGTCTGCCTCCGTCAGAACTTCAGCGGCAAAGCTGACTTTTTGCTGGAGCCGTTATAAGTAAGCAGTACCTGATAGGTATACTTCTTGAATCCCGGCATGTTGGAAGCCATCGCCTTGCCTTCCCGGTAAATGATCAGCGGATCCACACGGCGGCAGCGCTTGATAAGCCTTTCCCGGTCATATTCACCATAATAGAGATCCACAAACCGGATCATGCCCTGGACTGTCTCTGAACGAAGGGAATCCGGATCTCCATCCCATGCCTCCAGAATAATGGAAAGAGCTTCCTTATACCGCTCCGCGCCGACCTTATGGAATTCCTTGAACGCCGTTGCAATGCAGGCCAGCCGCTTCTTCCCACGCTGCTGTCCGTAATCCAGTCGCAGCCCGGTACTCTCTGTCGCCTTGAAAAAGGCTGTCGCTTCCGAATCACCTGCAAAAACCAGAGCCCGGATTTTGGAACCTGCCGTGAGATTGGCAGATGCTCCGGTCTGCTGGGCGAAGAGCATCGCCTCATCGGATTCTGTCAGGCCGTAATAAACCTTGCACCTGATCGGAAGGTCACGGCCTTTGTTCCTGTGCTTCCTGGCGGCAATGGTATGCTGGCCGTCAAACACGTAATAATGGCCGTTACGGCAGCTCACCTTCGGTTCATTCGCAATCCGCTCGTCAAACTCTGCCGCGATCTTATGAACCCTCGTTGTGTTCAGTTCTCTCTGGTAGGCCTCCCTCGGCACTTCCAGCTGACGGCTGTTCAATGTGATTTCCCTGTAGCTCAGTTCATCCGTTTTCATGGTCTGACTCCCTCCGTATTTTATTCAGGTATGTAACCCCTTCTTCGGCAAGTGCCTTCACCTGCCGGCGGTATTTCTTTTTCCGGTAAATATCTTCGTAAGTGTTCAAACAGAGATCCCAGCGGTCAATCAGCGTTTCCAGCGCGTCCCGCAGTTCATATAGCATGTCCTCCGCAGTACCCCGCCCATCCGAGGTAAGCATGTTGTCGGATATCTCCTGTATAGCCTGCAGCTCCTCGGCCTTTGTGCGGCGGGCTGCACCAGCAGGGGAGTCACCATCATCCACTTCCCGCAGACTGTCATCCACATCATTTAACCCGGCATTTGTGCCGGCACCATGCCCATCCGCATCGTCTGCCCCGACATTTGTGCTGCCAACGCACCCATCCGCATCTAAATCCGACTGTTCCTGCCGCCGCCCTTGAGCTTCCGGAGTGGGAGAGGGGTGCTGTAATTTTCTGGTCAGCTCTTCACGCCGCTCCGGCTCGGCTTTTCCAATCGCCCGGATGGCCTGGTCTGTTCCCTTCAGCTTGCCGGAGAGGATTTCCTGCTTCATGCCGGGAACCGCCTCCTCGGCAGCGTCCACGCCACGGGCAAATTCCTCTGCGCGGCGGACAAAGCGCTCGCTTGTGCCTATCTCCCTGGCAATTTTCTCGCTTGTCTTTTCAGAAGTAGGTTGGTGGTCATTTTGTCCACTAACCTCTTCAGAAAACTGATTTTTACCAGCTGCATTCGGCACAGAGGCTTTCTCTGCCTCGTACTGCTTCCCAATCAGGTATTTCCGCTGCTCGGGCGTAAGGTTCCGCCGTCCCAGCTGGTTCCTGCAGATCCAGGCGATCACGGCGAACCGGTCTGGAAAATCTTTCTCAAATGTGTCATACGGGACCTCCGGGTGTGCCTGCACGATCCGGTAGCGGTTATGACCGTCCACGATTACGCCATTCCAGACGATCAGCGGGTTGATCACCCGGCCATCTGCCAGAATGTTTTCTTCCAGCTGCCGGTATTCCTCGTCTGTGAGGGGAGGAATCTTTCCGGCAAATTCCGGATCAATCTTCAAATCCATCTTGTTCCTCCTGTGTAAAGGCAGGCCGCTGCCGCAATCTATACTGACCGCACAGCTGGCCTGCCATTCATCTTCAATATGCTCGTCCTCCTATTTGTCCACGACACCCCGGAGAACCGGACAAAATGTCCGATGGGAAATACACCAGGCGGCAGGCCTGCTTGCCTGCGCTCATGGGAGTCTCACCCCTCCGCGGTTCTCGCCGAGCCGCCCTAAGACGGAAGTATCATTATCCCCTTCCCCAGGTCATGGCCGCCGCCGGGTGCAGTCCCGGCATTTGCAGTAGGTTTGTACCGCTCCCGATGAATTCCTGCCGTCATAAAAAAGTGCTGCAGTATCCGTTCGATCATGGCGAACCCCTCTTAGGCTCTCTGGGGAAATCAAGAATCAGAATGTGCCTGATGAAATGTATATTCAGTTGTCAAAGTGCGCATGGCAGCAACTTCGCTGCTCTGAAGTCAGTGTAATAAGAAAAGCCATTCTTCGTTAGAGCCCGGGAGGCACGGTTAACCGGGCCTCTTAGGCCCTGTCAGAGTCTCGCGGACATGACAAACAGATCCTGGGCAATGTCCCGGAGCTCCTTTTTCCGCTTTGCGAGAATACGTTCCTCGGCATCGGTCACTTCACGTTTTCCCCGGATCAGATAGTCAAGGGTTACTCCAAAGTATGTGGAAATATCGATCAGCAGGTCGATCGAGGCGCCGCTCTTTCCGGATTCGATCTTCCGGAGATGATCCTGGGAAATGTAAAGATTGGAGGCCATGGTTTCCTGCGTTTCATTATTCTTCTTGCGGAGTTCCTTGATCCTGGCTCCGCATGCTTTCATATCAAACATGATTCTTTCCTCCGATTTCTGAAATTTGTTGATTGGTCAAATCTCAGAACCGGAGGAGATCGGCATCTGCAGCCCGAAAAGGCCTTTGCCGCTGCCCGGTTTTCCGCGCAAAAAAATAAGAGGCGGCCGCTTCCGCAGTTTCCTGCAAAAACAACCGCCTCTGTTTGGTTAGCCTGTTCCAATTTCTGTCACCCGTCCGTTTCGTATACAATGCTGTCTGTTGTTTTTGCATCGCACACTCTAATGGGCGGCTGTGACAGGGCTTGCTACAGGGCCTGTGACAATCCTGTTACATTGAAATTATCTTCAAAATCTTTTTTCGCGCTGTGACACCGCAGTTACACGGCTGTGACAATCCTGTGACAGGACTCTTTTTCAGTTTATTACCAGTATTTCACACAAAAAACTGTAAACGCAAAGAAAGGGCCTGCCGCAGCGGTTAAACCACTGCCGACAGCCCCCTATTACGTCCCTCACTATTCTTTTATATGTGTTCGCAGCGCGAGCAGATTCTGTACTTTCTGATATTCCTCCTCCGCCAGTTCATCCCTGGCCATCTGATCGTAGCGTTCTTTCATTATGCTGTTTCCGGTTGCTTCGGCAGCAATCGAGATCCAGTAATAGGCATCCTGTATTCCCGGTTCAAGGCTTAAGGCACGGGAAGCATACTCGATGATCCTGTGATAATCCCTGCTGTGCCCAAGCATGGTCAGAAGTTCTCTCGCAATGTCAATGAATACCTGATTGTAATGTGTCGTATAAGGGATCAGCCAGGAGCCCATATCCAGTTCTCCCAGTTCAAACAGGCGTCCCTGGTACAGTTCAAAGGCCTTCTTAAGCGTCTCCGCTTTCTCGTCCGGATTCGCCGTGGATTTTGCCTTCAGGTACAGGCTTTCCATCTCTTCCGCATCTGTAACGATATGGACGTCATCCAGCAGTTCAAGCATCCCAGACTTCACATCGATGACCTTGGCGTCGTGATATACGGCCAGATCACTGTGCAGGCGATAGATCGCCTGACGGATGTTTGACCGCGCTGATTTCTCCGGCTCATCCGGCCACAGATCTGCGGCCATGCTCAGCTGATCAACCGGTGTTTTATGAAGGATCAGATATAACAGGATCACCCATCCACGCCGGTTAGGATGCGCCAGATCCTGCTCACGGATGCGTCTTCCATTGATTTCCATGCTGTGCTGGCCGAGGGTGTTATAGCGTATCCTCAGCCTCCCGTCATCCGGCGTGTCATCTGAAATATAACGGCGCTCCGCTTCCAGCCGGCGCTTCTGCAGCACCATCATCATAGCTACGAAACATGCCAGCTGAAGAGGTTCAGGTTGGGAAATATTGCGGATCGGATTCCTTACGACCATGTAACCCAGGGGATGCTGTCCAAAGGGAACGCCGATCACCGCCCTGGTCTGGAGTCTTTGATATGCTTCATATTCCTTCGGATGGGTTTCCCGTATAGCCTCTGTATCCGGGATGATCATAGGCTTCTGACTAACCAGGTGCTCTGCCCATGTGACGAACTCATCGGTCATCTCAAACTCATGAAACAGGGTTTCCTTCATAGGGCCGGCTTCCACATCGTACCACATCTCGGGACGCCATAATTGCGAACGGAGATCCGCTATCAGAATGCCGCACCAGTCAGCACCATAGAATTTGCAGGCTGCCTTCATAACACCAACCGCAATCTCCATGGGATCTTCGATGTTATGCAGGGCTGCTTCCGTTTCCACAATGATTTTGAAAAGCTCGTCCTCAAACACATACCGCTGATATTCTTCCTCCGAGATCGTGCGGTATTTACCGGTGGTGTCGTCGGACTGTTTTTCCCTTGACCTTCCTAACGAAAAGATCTTTTCCAACATACCATCACCTCATTTCAGTATACTTCGACAGATTCCAGGGTATATAAAAAACCGCAGGATTGCCTTGTCGTAACCCGGCAGCCCTGCGGACATCCTTCGTATTGTATTTGTGGCTGCCAAGTGTTTACATTGGCAACTACTATCAGCTTAGTCCTTTCTCGTCTGGATCCTCTTCCCGTACTCCGCAATTCTTCTGGCGGTGTCACGTATCAACATTCGGGTCTCCATGTCACATTCCTTCAGGATATTGGAGATCTCCACATCAATCTGGATATCGAAATACTGGTCGGAGGTATCAGCAAGATAGTAGTCTACGCCTGTATTCAATGCCTTTCCGATCTTTACTGCCAACGGCCAGGAAGCACTGACGGTGCCTCTTTCCACATCCCCGATATGTTTAGAAGAGCAGTCACACTTTTCAGCTAAATCCTCCAGCGTATACTTTTTGGCATTCCTTGAATCACGGATGCGGCGGCCGATCTGTTTTCTTTCTTCTTCTGTAAAACTGGGTTTCACCGGGCGCCACCTCCTTCCGACATTTCTTCATCTTTATTATAGAAAATCCATCGGAAGGACTCCATAAAGCAGCAAGGTAACAGTTCCCTTGCAAAGGTATGTCTCATAAAAAAATTAGCAGTTAGGGGCGTGCAACCTTTGGCATGTGTTCTGATCATGACCATTTCAGATTCTCCTTTCCCGGCGCAGACCATCTGCCCGGAATCAGGAGAAGCCTTGCCCAACGTAAGCAGTGTTGTTCTACGCCATAAAAAATTGTCGTTGGGCAAATATAGTGAACCGGTTATGAAGCAGTCTACCTGTATAACAGGATCGCTATTTCAACATCCCCGGCTAACACCCATTGTATGGCAGCAAAAATGCCATCTGCCTCAGGAATCGACCTGTTGCAGATGGCATCTCCATCATCATTAATATACAGTTTTTTGAAATTATCATCCGACTTTTGGTTTAGGCATCTATCCAATCCACCATTCCGGAGTCAGATCCCCAAGCATTACCTCTTACTATTACTCTTCATCATCACGATTCTCGGTGCAGATGTCATCCAACCAGCCTTCATCGTAAACCGATCCGCAGTCCTTGTATGGAACTGCCCTCGGTTTTCCCATCTTGTACCGCTTACAGTTCTTCGGTCCATAGCAGAAGCTCTCGAAACGGAATTTCTGGGTAATGCCCCAGTTGTATTCGATCGCTACGTTTGCCATACAAGCCCATTTGCAGGTGAAGCACTTTCCCTTCCAGGAACGGCTGTCCAGCATACGGCAGCCCCGCCAGTCATAGACGGACAGTTCCGGCACTTCTCCAACCCAGGGCTCATGAGCATCCTCGTCAGGATCCGGCGCAGTTATAATCTTCTTCAAGCCACCGACGCGGTAATAATCCGCATATTCCAGTTTCGGATACATCTTTGTCCAGGCTGTTCCCCCGATCTCGTCTCCGATGTGAAAATGAAATTTCATCATTTGCTTCTCAGAGATGGCAACCGCGAAATCTTTTTCTGCGCCTTCTGCCGTTCCGGACAGGAAAAGATTGTATCCTGTCATACTATGGGTACGGTTATCCAGCCGGTAGCGCCATACATTGGAACGCGGCTGGACAGAACGTATGGTGCCGCTGAACTCTATTTTTACCTGCGTATTTCTATCAATCATATGATCCTCTCCGTCAGCAGTTTTACCGAAAGCCTGCGGATTATTTTTCAGGTGTATAAGTCCAGCCGTGATCATCATGATAGATCATCAGCTTTGTCATACCTCCATCGATACAGATGTTTTCACCGGTAATAAATCCTGCCTTGTCCGAGCAAAGGAAGAGTACCATATTGGCAATATCCATCGGATTTCCGACGCGGCCGGCGGGCTGCTGCAGTGCATCCGGCCCTTCATATACGCGGTAAGATGTATCAATCCATCCCGGAGAGATAGAATTTACTCGCACCTTCCCGGAAAAACTTGCCGCCAGTGCATGCGTCAGTGCCGCGATACCGCCCTTGGCTGCCGTGTAGCTTTCCGTCTGCGGCTGGCTCATGCGGTCACGGGAGGAAGAAATATTGATGATGCACGCTCCCTCCCGGAAATAAGGCGCAAAGAGCTTGGACAGGTAGAAGGGTGCGGTAACTCCGACGGAAAACGCATATTGGAAATCCTCATAGCTGCATTCGTCGATGCCCTTCATCAGCGGCAGCGCATTGTTGATCAGATAGTCAATGCCGCCGCTCTCACAGATCACTTCTCCGGCAAATGTCTCGAGAACGGCTTTATCGGAGGTATCTCCGACATAGTGGTCTCCATCGGCCTTGTCGATCACATATACTCTGACTCCCTGCTTCCGGAATTCTTCAGCTATACATTTCCCTATTCCGTTCGCACCGCCGGTCACAACAGCCACCTTTTTCCCATCTGCAGGTGCACCGACGTTCTTCTTCGGGACTGTCAGCTTCATGTAAAGGCCCGTTTCGTCCTGTTCCGGCTCCTCCGGGATCGATTCACACAGGCTATGTGCTGCCAGAGATGCCGTTACAGCAAGGCAGACAGCGTCCACCAGGTCATCCGGATTGCACTTGAACTCTCTGGCCTTCTCCCATAATCCGGTCAATGGTTTGCCCGGAAAGTATTTTCCCAGGATGTTCACTCTTTCCATAAACCCGGGAAATTCCTTCTTGCGGGTCATTAACACATGGCCATGCAGTCTGGCAAAGCCTAGTTCCGGATGGCTTTCCAGGATTCTGTTCCTGTACTCCGGGTGATGAATCAAAAATTCGTCCAGTTCACGGATCTTTGGAATAATATTGATCGACTGTTTCGCCAGACTTTTTCCAAGCACCCGTATGTTTTCCTGTTTCTGTTCTTCCTCCGAAGCGGCATAAACCGCCTGACGGCATGGTACCGGAAAAATCGTTGAAGAACGGGACTCCAGTTCCTTTCGTGCAAGGTCATCGGGGCGGATCTGATCAACTCTGCTTCGAAGGCCAATGACCATATCGATCAGAAATGCATCGAATTCGGGATAATGATCAACCAATGCCTCCAAAGAATCGAATCGTTCCAGGAGAAACTCTCCGTAATTCAGAATACAGGCGATCCAGCCACCTCTTCAGCCATCCACGCCTATGTATCGTCCGTCATTTATGCTTATCATGATCCTGCTCCTTTTGCTTATTCTATTCCTCACTCCATACCCGGACCCCTGTTTCCCTTTGCGATCCAACCAGGCTTTTCAGCATGGACTTCCCTAGTGAAATCCGGAGATTTCCTTAGATGCTGTAACAGTCGGTTTTCCCGTTTAGTCAGTTTTATTGAGTCATTTATTGGGCCATTTATTGGGTCAGCACTTATAGATTTTTCATGAGCTCACAGAACTTATCGAACTGTATTGCTCCGTTCAAGTTCAAGTCTTTACTCTGGAAAACCATATAATATCGGAAGCTACTGCCGGCCATATTTTGCCATGCCCGTCCAAGCTCCAGTTTATATTTTGTCTCGGTATTCTCCAGATGATCTCCCTTCGTCTCGATCAGGATCGTTTTCCCGCTTTGTGTCTCCACAATAAAGTCTGGATAGTGCTTCACGAAGCCATTGATACAGAATCCCTGGCGGGAGATATTCCTGTGCCACCAGCGGACGTTAGGCATGGCCGTAAGAGCCATTACCATGTCATACTCAAAACCATTGACTTCTTCCTCTGCCTGATAAAGGCTCTTCCCAAACGTGTTTGTGGTCCGGAGCGGCCCAATTGCATCCGGCAACTTATAATACGGCTCTACAATGATACGTTCGATTTCAATCCAGTTCAGGAATGTTTTCAGGTAATGCGCATCCAACAGGGCCTCCACATACTTTCTAATCCGGTATGCAAATCCCTGAGGTGCCTGTTCTAATGCGGCTAACGTTTCCCTGTCCATATCATCCACAATGCGGTCAATATAGTTGCGAAGTTCGCCGTCATCGATCATATCCATCCTGGTAAGGGACCTGTGTATAATATCTTTGCAGGTACGCACCTTCTGTTCCGGTGAAAACCTGGAAAACTGTTCCTTAAAATATCTTTGGTCCGTTTCCGACATCTTAAAGACTTTCGGTGTGCTCCCCTCTTTATCGCTGATATCCACCTTGACAATTTCATCATCAGCCCGGTCAAAGTCAATATCATAGCCCTTGCCTTTCAGTGTAAACCCTTCGGCCAAATGCTCCTTCTGGAGCAGAACTGTATATCCGTCAGCGAAAATGCTGTTTGGCACTTTCATAAAGAACTGCGGAAGAATCAAACTTTTTGCTTCCTGTTTGAATTCCGGATTGATATGGAAATACGTCATCTTATCCTGTATCTCCACTGGGATATCACTGATGCCGCTATTCATTTCGTTTTGCTGCATAGCAGCCTCAAAAGACGCTCCTTCCTTTTCTGCGACAGCAATCATTACAGAAGCAGTACCGCCATGTGTTTCTTTCCCTTCCGTCGTACTTTCTTCTGATGATTGCTCTCTCGCTTCAAGCGTTTGCGAAAGCAGCCTCGCATCAAAGTCAAGAAACTCCTCCTGTTCTATCTCAGGTGAGGCTTCCTGTTCTTTGGAATCACCATAATCTGACGGCTCTTCCCGAAGAAAAGATGCCTGACGATATTCAGGATACTGATATGTTGATTTGTCTTCTTCCACAGCCACCCGGCAGTCTTTACCGGAGAACCCGGCACTGTTCAGGCCGCGAACGATCCCGTCCAGCGTTTCTTTGAAATCCCTGGAAGATGTCAGCACATAAGACATGTTCAGAGCTGCCTGTCCCATTCTCCTGGTATGCGGCTGACGCAGGATCCTGCCCAGTATCTGTTCCACATCTACCTGACTGGTCTTATTTGCAAGGGATGCAAGAATATAAGCGAACGGGCAGTCCCATCCTTCTTTCAGCGCATTTACCGTGATGATGTACCGGATCCTGCAACCTCGGTCAAGTAAATCTATACCCTTCAATTCATTGACATCCGCCGTCTTGATCGCGATTTCCTCTGCCGGAATACCGGCTTCCACCAGTTTTCCGCGAAGCTTTTCAAAAGTTGTGCTGTCTTCCTTTCCCTTGGGTTGTGCCTGGAAGAGCACGATCGGGCGAATATAAGAACCGCCATTTTTTTCTTCTGTGATTGCCTGCTGCTCCAGATGATTCCGAAGATCAATCGCATCTGCCACGACTTCCTGCTGGGAAGAACGGTTGTAAACGACCACCGGCAGCTTGACCATGTTTTCCCTCTTTAGCTGGACAGCATCCACAAATGAAATGATATTGCTCTCCTTTGTAGGCGTCGCCGTCAAGTCAAGGACAAAACACGGATTAAAATCTTTTAACATCTTACGGCTGAGCGTGCTTCTGGCATGGTGACTTTCGTCCACAATGACCAGCGGGGAAAGCTGATTGATCACCTGTAGGAGGGCGGTTTCATCTGCTTCCTCAATAGGATATGCAGGAGTGCCCAGTGCTTTTGACATAGGTGCAAGAGAACTGTTCTCTTGGCGTGCCTTCAGTGCTTCCTTTCTACCGCGGAAGGAATCGTAGGAAAGTACCATAACCGAAAGCTGTTCCGTAACAGAAGTGATGTTGAAGTTCTGTCCGGCAAGAAGCTCCTGCTTCGTATAGATTTCCACGCGTCCGCCAAAATCCGTATCCAGCTTCTGGCGATAGGGGTGAGCTGGATTCCGGAGCGCTGCAAGCGTCTGTTCCAAGATAGCGTCAGAAGGAACCAACCAAACGACTGCCCTTATCTTTGTCTGGGGAAGGGCGACAAATACGGGCTTGATCGCATTGCAGGCCAGAAACGTCTTCCCACCGCCGGTCGGCACTTTGAAACAAAGATCCGGGACACCGGGAAGAATGTTCTGGTATGCAGGAACCCCTCCGAACCCCACCGGCACGTTCTTTTCTTCCCATAGCTTCCGATAGGCCGTCCCAATATTCCCGGTTTCGTTCAACAGCTCCAGATAACGGGTCAAATCGGAGATCACATTCTTTTGATAATTCTTTAATTCCATCTCACCCGCCTCCCTACAGCTTTGTGATATCCCGAGGGATCTTCTTGAAAGTAATGCCAAACCGCATAAGTTCTGGAGCACTCAAGGCACACCGATCTGCATAGATAATATAGCTCTCTGCTTTCTCCCGGATTGTGGACAGGAAATCGTATCCCAGAACAGTCATCTGACCCGGCTCATAGTAAAAATAGTATGCCGTGTGGTTCAATGTCCCCAAATGATAGCCGTGTTCCGGCCTTGTTTCCGGCAACGGCTGCCTCGTCTCCGTGTACCAGACATATTCCCGGATCTTATCCTTGCCTATCTTCTCATTCAGATACTCCGCATCCAGCATCAGCGGCTCTCCTAGCTCATAGAAGCTGAAGCTTCCACCGGTTCCGTCAACTTCTTTTTTCCCTTTGCTATAACCGGAAATGACCCGTCGGATGCGTTCTGCAGTAATGTCTTCAGCATAATCCATCATTTCCACAGCTATGAATTTGCGATTTCCACCATCATCGCTATTCATTTTTAATACTGCATGCGCAGTTGTTCCTGATCCGGCAAACGAATCTAAAACTATGGAGTCCGGATGTGTCGCCATCTGAATAATACGTTGTATCAGTCGGACAGGCTTTGGGTAATCAAACGCCTTTCTTTGTAACAGTGCTGCTAATTCCTGCGTTGCTTCCTGAGTATGACCAACTTCTTCATTAGTCCACCATGTCCATGCTGTTTTTCCTTCTTTTTCTGACAGATAGTTTTTCTGCCTCGGAACACCATTTCCATCGCTTCCAAACCATAAACGGCCTTCAGAATAATACTGTTCAAATACCTCTTTTAAATTCTTCCAGCAACGTCCTTCCGGCGGCCCGATTGTTCGACCGCTCGGCGTAGTTATCTCATACATTTGATTCGGTCGAAACCCCTGTGCAGTAAAATCAACAGACACCCAAGGCCCCCTGGGGTCATTATCCGGATTTTTATATTTTCCTGCATCCGTTTCATCCAAATCGATCAGGTTAATACAGCGTTCCAGATTCTCCGGATCCTTGACATAAATGAGAATGTATTCGTGTCCATTACTCATTCTTTTTCTTGCATCTGGAGATGTTCTTTTCTGCCAGACAATCTGTGCTATAAAACGAGAAGATCCGAATATTTCATCGCAAATCAATTTGAGATTTGCCTGCTCGTTATCATCTATCTCATCAAATGAAGCAAAGTTAGGACCAATGACTGGGAGACCACGGCAAAAGCAATCAACTACAGCCATGGACCAGACGCAGGCGCGTCTATATGGAGCAATTGCGACTTTGCAAGAATCAATAGCCTGAATATATGCTAGCCTATTTGAACCATCTATCATCTTTACATTATCCATCTCCTGTAGTGCTAACCTATTTGTCATCGGGGATTGATTGTATCTGCTTCTATCAGTGCCTCTGTTAATCATCGGATCAGTCACCAGAAAGGACAAATCGGGGTTTTTTTTGACAAACTCAATAAACTCTTTTGTGCCATAACTATCGTATAGCCTATGATTATAAAGGATCACATTTCCTTTTCGTATATTGTTAGGAGCTTTGATTAGCAGATTATCATATGGTGGCGGAAGCACCATAATCTCCTTTTTTAGTTTATATCCTATAGCATTAGCGTAATCTTTAAGCAATCGCTTAGCAAAGTGAAAGGGTTAGACTTAGGACCCGAGTATGATGATAAAGAAATTGAGGAGGCACTTTTAAAATCTAGCGTTAAACCTCTCGTTCCGATCAATCTGACTTCTACTGTGGCAGAGCTCATTGCTGAAGGGAAAATCGTTTGTTGGTTTGAGGGGAAAATGGAGATGGGAGCAAGAGCATTAGGTAATAGATCGATTCTTGCAAATCCTCAGATACCGGATATGTCTGAAAAAATAAATAAAATGATCAAGCATCGAGAAGAATGGCGTCCGTTTGCCTGTTCTATACTCAGGGAATATTGCCCCCTCGTTCTTGAAGATTATGATTCAAGAAATGATTACCCTTTCATGATAGAAGCTTTTCATGTGAAAGAGGAATGGAAATCTAAGATTCCAGCAGTAATTCACAAAGCCGATGGCACTACAAGACCTCAGACAGTAAGTCTGGAAACCAATCCGCTTTATTATAAGCTTATTAAGCGGTTTTATAGTATTACTGGCTGTCCTTTGATTCTTAACACATCATTTAATGATAAAGGACAGCCAATAATAATGACTCCAGAAGAAGCTGTTTCAACAATATTTGTCTTAATAATCTTTTCAATTACTTCACTTCCGCGAATCTGTAATGATTTAATCCTCCATCGTAGACACTCCATCAATTGAGAATTTTGAATGGACATGCATATCAAAAAAAGCATTCATAAGAGATGGTCTCCTCTCATCGAAATAATTCCAATCAGCAAACACATTCATCAGACAGGTAACTGACTCATGTTTATTTACTCGATTCCCCCTTTTTCCCATTCCTTATTTTAGACTTAGTGTAAGGTCTCTTATTTGACTTCAATCTATTTGAATATCCATCGTTGTTCGACGACTCCTTTTCTAATCCCGCAATATGTATTTTTTTTGGCACAACAGATTCATTGTGCCGGTTTAGTCTACTTACCAATTGACCGCATGCAGCTTTTATATTTCCGCCTCGAGACTCTCTGATTTTCACAGTAAGCCCTGATTTATTTAACTTATCACGAAATGCAACTAATTCCTGTTTGTTTGGTCTTCGAACTGCTTTACAATCTGTTTCGTTATATTGTAAAAGATTAATCAATACATTTTTATCTCGAAACCACTTTCCCAGTTGTTTTACATCATTCTCACGATCATTTATGCCAGGTATTAATAAATACGCTATAGTAACGCTACGATTATGTCTTTCTGAATATGAAAGAACTGATTGAACCACTTCATCTATATCATACCCTTTCATATGAGGCATAATAGAATCCCTTGTACGCTGGTTTGTGGCATGAAGAGATAACGTAAGCTGAATTTTTAAGTGTTCTTCTCTGAGCTTTTTCATCTGAGGAAGTGGTCCCGTTGTTGAGATTGTTATTCCATCGGTTGGAAAGTTAATTCCTTTGCGATCTCTTAAAATATGAATGGACTTTATCACATTATCATAATTAAACAGTGGTTCTCCCATACCCATGAATACAATTCTATTCACTTTACCTTTTACTAATATGACTTGTTGAACAATTTCAGACGGTGTTAGATTTCTTACAAATCCATTTTCACCAGAGGCGCAAAAGATACACCCAACAGGACAACCTACCATGGTACTCACGCATACAGTAGTACCAGTTTTCCGTCTAATGCTTACCGTTTCTATGCAATAGCCATCTGACAGCTCGAAAGCATATTTCTGAGTATCAACACCACGGAAGATTTCTTTGATTGTGATCGTTCTATATTTATCAGTGTTTTTAGATCTAGAGTATAATTCACGGTAAATCTTACCCGCCTCATTTTCTCCCAATACGCTTACCATTTCAGAATATGTATATCCATATGGATCCTTATATATATCCTCTGGTTGAACCGAAATATTCTTAACCATATTTGAGCCATGACCTCCAATTATTAAATGTTTTATAACTAAGTATATTGCAAAAAGTTTATAGTTCTTTTGCAACACCTTCTTTAAAAATATCAATAGAATCCAACATCTTCAAAGTCCGTTCATCACTACTAAAGACTGCAAACAGAGCCAGAAATACGGTCCAACTCATTTTTTTCTTACCATTTTCTATTGCATTGTATGTTTGCCTTGAAACGCCTATCCTTTCAGAGATATCAGCTTGAGAAGCGCCTATCCTTGCGCGAAGTACAGGCAACTCTATTATCATTGTATTGATTAGCTCAATTCTCTTACTGTTGTTAAACTCCACTTTTAGCTCCTTTCCGAAAGAATAATTTGCTCTCTTTTGCATAACCATGTTAAGAGCGCTACTAGATTTTTAAAAGTCTGCAAATCTTATCATAAATGGCAACACAATTTTAGCGTGTGTCGCCGATTTTGTCAATATGTCGCCATTGACGACT
>CADABA010000032.1 GCA_902785985.1 uncultured Lachnospiraceae bacterium | reverse complement strand
GATTGCCTTTACCTTGCCTGTATTCTGCTCGATGATGACCATGGAAGACTGAGGCTGCGGCGTAAAGGAAGACGTCTCCGCAATGATCGTGTTGCCCTCGTCAGGATTTGCGACCTTGCTGCGGTAATCGTCGATAAAGACCTGACCTTCGACCGGCGAGTTGAAATACAGCGAAAAATCCGGATGGCCATTCTCCTGATAGAAGGTCCGGAGCATTTCTCTGCTGTAATTGTGTACTTCTCCCGCTGCATCCTGTACGGAGAGGGCCCAGTCCATCTCGTAGATCGTGCCTTCCGGGAAATTTTCCGGATTCGCATACTCCTCATCACAGATCGCCTGAATGTTCATGTCGAGAGTGGTATAAATCTTGAGGCCTCCGGAATACAGAGCCTGGTAAGCCTGCGTCTCGGAGTAGCCTTTCTGCTTCTGAAGATCTTCGACGACCTGCTCGGTAAGTTCATCGATGAAGTAGGAATAGACCGTGTTCTCTGTCTGCGCGATCACAGTCTGTGCGTCAAGAATTTCCTGATGTACGCGTTCTGATTCCGCGATCGCCCAGTCCTTCTGTTCCTGTGTGATATAACCCTGACGCAGCATATCGCCGAGGACCTTTTCCCTGCGCTCAAGGTTGTAATCCCAGTGGCGGATCGGGTTATACCTGCTCGGATTCTGGGTGATTCCCGCGATGACAGTGGCCTCGGCCAGGTCCAGATCCCTGACATCTTTGTTAAAGTACTTCTTCGATGCCGCCTGAACACCGTATGTGCCGCCGCCGAGATTGATCGTGTTGAGGTAATTCTCGAGAATACGCTTCTTGGCAGCCTCCTTACCTCCAAGATCTTCGATGAGCTTCTCCTCGAGCTGTACAGCCAGGAACTGTTCCTGGAATTTGCGCTTGATCCGGTCGAGCAGGGTGACCTCCTGCGTCCAGGTCGTGAAAACGTTGTTTTTCAGCAGCTGCTGGGTTATTGTGCTCGCTCCCTCCGTAAATTTGAAGCGATTCTTTACTCCGACCACCGCAGCACGGATGATGCCTTTGGCATCGATCCCGCTATGCTGATAAAAACGCTCGTCTTCGACGGCAATGACCGCATTCTGAAGGTCTATGGGAACATCATCAATCGACACTGCAATTCGGTTTGAATTCGAGGTCGTGAGTTTCTGCAGCTGAATTTCATTTCCGTTGCTGTCCGTCGCGTAAATGAAAGTCGCATAGCCGCTGGGTGTGATATTGATGTCCGAGATATCCGGTGCGTTCGCGATGATTCCTCTCGCGACGCCCAGAGTACCGAAGATTCCTACCACCAGAATAGAGATAAATAAAATGAGGAGCAGCCGGAGAAGCATGACTCCGATGCGCCTCTGGAATCCCAGTGATGAGGATTCCAGTCGTTCTTCAATTTTTTCAATGTTTTCTGCTGTGTAATTCATGCTTCATATTATAAGCGAATTCTCAGGATATTGCAACTCATTGCAGTTTTGCGTAAAATATAGGCATGAACGATACATATACGACGATCCGTGTATCCGGCACGGGCGAATATATTGAGAAAAAATCAAAATTTATCGGGGAAGTACATTTCGCGAAGACTCTGCCCGAGGCGGAAGCCTTCCTTCAGGCAGCCAGAAAGCGGTATTATGATGCGAGGCATCACTGTTTTGCCTGCATAACGGGAGAACCCGATACACCATCCGAGATACTGAGATCCAACGACGACGGTGAACCGGGAGGCACGGCCGGAAAACCGATGCTTGAAGTCCTGACGGGAGCAGGGCTGCATTATACCGCCGCAGTCGTGACACGGTATTTCGGGGGAACGCTGCTCGGGACCGGCGGGCTGGTACGCGCCTATTCGCAGGCAGTCAAGGCAGCCCTTGCAGATGCTGAGACGGTCACTGTCACACGCGGTATGCTTCTGCGCTACAAAGTGACTTATCAACAGGCCGGGAAGCTGCAGTATATTTATGCGAGGGAAAATCTGCCGGCACCGGAAATGGAGTACGGGCAGGACGTCCTCCTGAGTGTTCTTATGCCTGCGGGAGAGGCGGAGAAAATTAAGAAGGCGACTGTTCAGGCGACAGACGGGAAGGCGGAACTTATTCTGTCCCGCGAACTGGAATACCGCATTGTCGGCGGGAAAGTGGAGAAGGAGATGCTCTGAGCGGGAGGTTAAGGAAGAGACGCGAAGGTTTCCATGATGCAGAGATCTGATGAACGTGAAAATCGCGGGAGTTTGCGCAAAGAGACGTAAAGCCGGCCCGGATGCTGCATGCGTACCTGCACGGAAAGTCCGGACACGGACAAAAAGAACCTCCATGCCGGTCTTTCCGTCTGCATGGAGGTCTCTGTTTTCTTTGTATCACGAGGATTCTGCGTCAGAGAAAGTTTAACTCTGCGCATTCATCTCATGAGTGAAATCAAGAGAATTCTGTTTCAGAGATTAAACTGTTTCCGGTTCGG
Organism: uncultured Lachnospiraceae bacterium; assembly: GCA_902785985.1. GTDB lineage: Bacteria > Bacillota > Clostridia > Lachnospirales > Lachnospiraceae > Chordicoccus. The sequence continues at coordinate 24,775 of CADABA010000032.1, read as the reverse complement.
GATATTCCTTCCCGAATGTGTCGACCGTTACTGTCTTCATAATGACCGGTGTGAGCGGTTTGTCTGTGAAGCTTGTGCGGACGTTCGCGATCGCGTTCACAGCGTCCATTCCCTCGATCACTTTGCCGAAAGCCGCATACTGGCCGTCAAGATACGGGGCAGCCTTGTGCATGATAAAAAACTGGCTTCCGGCTGAATTCGGGTTCATCGCGCGCGCCATGGAGAGAACGCCCGGGTCGTGTTTCAGGTTATTTTCGAATCCGTTCATCGCGAATTCGCCGTGAATGTGATATCCCGGACCGCCGGTGCCTGTGCCAAGCGGGCAGCCGCCCTGGATCATAAAGCCGCTGATGATGCGGTGGAATGTAAGTCCGTTGTAGAAGCCCTTGTTGATAAGGCTGATAAAATTGTTGACTGTGTTCGGTGCGATCTCCGGATAGAGTTCAGCCCTGATGACTTTTCCGTCTTCCATATTGAAGGTCACGATTGGATTTGACATGATCATTCTCCTCTGCAAATGTATGCTTATAATTCGATAAGATTCATTATATCGCCTGACTCTTTTTTCGTAAAGCAGACTTTCCTCTCTTAATACGGAAGACCGGCAGGCCTTCAGAGCCCCGGACTGCTCAGATGCCTGTCACATTGATCCATATTGATTCGGACCGCAGGGAAGCTGTTTTTAGATTTACGGACGAATGATTGTGTGATATACTTTGTGTTCGGCCGTAAAGACGTACCGCCTGCAGAGCGAAGACCGCAGGGATTCGGTCCGGTGTTCTGCCGGTCGAAGCAGGTCCGAATACCGCGCCTTTTTACCGCGCAGACTGGATTGGAAATCAAGGAAAGGTTGTGAACCTGAATATGAGAATCATTGAATCCCTGAGCCGGGAGGAGACTTTCGAGCTCGGTCGGGAAATCGGGAAAAATGCAAAGCCCTGCTCCGTTTTTGCCCTCACGGGGGATCTTGGGACGGGCAAAACGGTCTTTACGCAGGGCGTTGCTGCAGGACTTGGAATCACTGAACCGGTTACGAGCCCGACTTTTACGATCCTTCAGATCTATGACGGAGGCAGGCTTCCTTTTTTTCATTTTGACGTGTACCGCATCGAAGATATCGGGGAGATGGAAGAGATCGGATACGACGATTGTTTCTATAAGGGCGGCGTCTGCCTGATCGAGTGGGCTGAGATCATTGAGGATATTCTGCCGGAGAACACGGTGAGAATAAAAATTGAGAAGGATCACACAAAAGGTACAGAATATCGCAGAATCACCATCACGGGTGAACTGTAGTCTTGCAGGCCGGAAGGAATAGTACGGCGGGAGAGAGCATACATGACAATATTAGCGCTCGACAGCTCGGGTCTTGTCGCATCCGTTGCAATTATAGCGGAGGGGACCCTGCTTGCCGAATACACTGTAAACTATAAAAAAACACACAGCCAGACACTGCTGCCGATGCTTGATGAGATCGTCCGCATGGTCGATCTTGATAAAAAAGCGATCGACGCAGTTGCAGTCGCAGCAGGGCCGGGATCTTTCACTGGTCTGAGGATCGGGTCAGCCACTGCAAAGGGACTCGGACTCGCGCTTGGAAAGCCGATCATCGAGGTCCCTACTCTTGCGGGAATTGCATGCAACCTTGGATTTGTCAGGGGTCTTGTCTGCCCGGTCATGGATGCGAGGCGGCAGCAGGTATACAGCGGAATCTATCGATTCGAGGGAGACCGTCTGATCACGGTGAGGGATCAGGTCCCCGTCTCCGTGTCGGAACTCATTGCGGAACTCAACGGGATGGATGATGCGCTGACATCTGAAGGAGTTATTTTTCTGGGAGACGGAGTTCCGGTCCTCCGGGAGGAGGCGGACAGAATGCTCTCCATACCGCATGCCTATGCTCCGCCACATCTGTCCATGCAGAGAGCGGGTGCCGTCGGCGTCCTGGCTGCGCAGCTCTACGCCGAGGGGCATTTCGTGCCTGCTGAGAAGCATGTGCCGATTTATCTGAGAAAATCTCAGGCGGAGCAGCAGCGTGACCGCATGAAAGGGAAAAAATCAGGAAATGAACCCGCGGAATCTGATCTCATCTCCGTGCAGGTAGAGGCAGCCTCCAAAGTGGTCGAAGAGCTTCGGGCAAGGGCGGAGAGGAATGCGAACGAATCCTGCGGGGATCCGGAAAAGAAATCAGAGGGATCTGACGGAGAAAGCCTGAAGAGGGAAAGCTGAGGATAACTGATGATCATTCGAGAAATGGCCTTCGATGATATTTCCCAGGTCGCAGAGATCGAGCGGGAAAATTCACTGACCCCATGGGATGAGAACGGCCTTCTGACATATATGCTCCGGAACGATACGATTTTTCTCGTCGCGAGCGATCCTTTCGAAGGTGCCCCGACCGCGGACGATGATTCTTACATCGAGCCGTATATTTACGGGTATGTCGGACTTCTCATGGTGCCTTATGAGTCGGATATCCTGAACATTACTGTGAGAAAAGAAAGCCGTAAAGCCGGCATCGGCACAAGGCTTCTCGAGGAGATCATAGCCCGATGTCCGGAACAGGGTGTCAGTGTGATCCACCTGGAAGTGCGGGAGAGCGGGATGCCGGCCAGAAATCTCTACCGGAAGATGGGCTTTACAGAGGACGGGATACGAAAACGCTACTATACAGATCCGGTCGAGGACGCAGTCCTCATGACGCTTACGCTGCCGAATCACGGAAATTCTGCATGCGGTTCCTGTGAGACCTGAAGTATGCTGCGGCTTTCCGCACCGATTCTGCAGGCGGCGGGTAAAACAATATCCTGCCTGACATGACATGCACTGCATTGTCTGCCGCAGAACAGAAGGGATCTCATACGAACACAGTCTTTATATGAGGGGGATTTATGCTTGATATTACATTACTTGGGACAGGCGGAATGATGCCTCTGCCTCGCAGATGGGTCACATCTCTTCTCGTCCGCTACAATGGTGCGAGCCTGCTCATAGACTGCGGTGAGGGCACACAGATCGCCCTCCGGGAAAAAGGCTGGTCCTTTAAGCCCGTCAATACGATCCTTCTGACCCATTTTCATGCGGATCATATTGCGGGGCTGCCCGGGTTCTTTCTTACCATGGGGAATTCTGACCGCACAGAGCCGGTGACCGTGATCGGCCCCCGCGGTCTCTCCCGGATCATGGCAGCGGTCCGTACCATTGCTCCGGAGCTTCCCTTCGAGGTCAATTTTATCGAGATCGACGGCAATGAGCAGTCTTTCTCGATCGATGGAATGGAAATCTCTGCATTTCGTGTCCAGCACAATATCGTCTGCTATGCATATGAGATTTCTGTGCGGCGGAAAGGCCGGTTTGATGCTGTCCGGGCAAAAGCCCAGGAGATACCGCTTCGATTCTGGAATCCTCTCCAGAGAGGAGAGACGATCGAGGACGGCGGGCGGATCTATACGCCGGAGATGGTCCTCGGTGAGGAACGAAAAGGACTGAAGGTCGTCTATGCGACGGATACCCGGCCGGTTCCGGCCATCGCAGAACATGCGGAAAATGCGGACCTTCTCGTCTGCGAGGGCATGTACGGTGAACCGGGAATGGACAAAAAGGCCAGAGAGCACAGGCATATGACCATGCAGGAAGCTGCTCAGATCGGAAAGACTGCGCATCCTGCAAATATGTGGCTTACACATTACAGCCCATCCCTTGTCCGTCCGGACCAGTTCATGGATTCTGTTCACGCGATTTATCCGAATGTCGTTGCGGCAAAGGACGGACAGGAGATCACGCTGAAATTTGAGGACGAATAAATGAGTGTAGATATACTTGCAATTGAAACTTCGTGCGATGAGACCGCCTGCGCGGTCGTCAGAGACGGCAGGGAAGTGTTATCCAACGTGATTTATACGCAGATAGATATGCACACCGAATTCGGCGGTGTTGTCCCTGAGCTTGCTTCGAGGGCACATATCGACAAGATCAATTACGTGGTGCAGAAGGCACTGAATGACGCTGGAAAGACACTCGATGAGGTCGATGCAGTGGCCGTAACATACGGGCCGGGGCTTGTGGGCGCGCTGCTCGTAGGGGTGGCTGAAGCCAAAGCGATGGCCTGGGCTGCCGGGAAACCGCTCATCGGCGTTCACCATATAGAGGGACATATCTCCGCGAACTATATCGAGCATCCGGAGCTTACACCTCCCTATCTCGGACTCATCGTTTCCGGAGGACATACACATCTTGTCGTCGTCAAAGACTGGTCGAAATACAGAATCCTCGGCAGGACGGTAGACGATGCCGCCGGGGAGGCTTTCGACAAAGTGGCGAGAGCGATCGGCCTCGGATATCCGGGCGGGCCGAAGATCGACCGGGAGGCGAAGAACGGGGATGCGATGGCTGTTCATTTTCCGATCGCACACGTGAACGGATCGGAATATGACTTCAGTTTTTCAGGTATCAAGAGTGCCGTGCTCAATTATCTCAATCATGCGCAGATGGCCGGGGATTCCGTGAACCGCGCGGATCTGGCAGCCAGCTTCCAGAAAGCAGTAGTCGATGTGCTTGTAGAGCATACGGTCAGGGCGGCAAAGGATCTGAAGATCGACAGGATCGGAATGGCCGGCGGTGTCGCGTCCAACAGCGCACTGCGGGCTGCCATGGAGGATGCCTGTAGCAGAGAAGGTTTTGAACTGTTCATCCCATCGCCGATCTTCTGTACGGATAACGCTGCGATGATCGGTGTCGCCGCCTATCATGAATATATGGCGGGAGTGCGGAGCGGCTGGGATCTGAATGCGGTTCCCAACCTGAAATTAGAAGAAAGATGAGGACCGGAGGAGTTATGACATCTGCAATTATACTTGCCGCAGGCAGAGGACAGAGGATGGGGACAGAGCTTCCCAAGCAGTTTCTTTCTATGGGGGATGGTATGCTCCTCACAAAGACTCTCAGGGTTTTTGAGGAGAGCCGGGTGATCCAGGACATCGTTCTTGTTACGAGTGAAGAGTGGGTCGGATTCTGCAAAAAGGAAATTGTTGAGAGAGAAGGCTTCCGTAAGGTACGTAAGATCGTGATCGGCGGGAAAGAGCGGTATGACTCTGTGTATCAGGGCCTTCTGGCCTGCCCGAATGCCGATTATGCTTTCATACATGACGGGGCGAGACCGTTCGTGACGGAAGACATTCTCGTGCGCACACAGGAAGCAGTGGAAAAGTATGAAGCCTGTGCTGTCGGCGTTCCGTCCAAGGATACGGTGAAGATCGTGAATGAAGACGGCTTTGTGGAGAGCACTCCGAACAGAAAGAATGTCTGGACTATTCAGACACCGCAGGCCTTCTCCTACCCTCTGATCCGTGCAGCGTATGAGGTCGTTCGGGATAATAATATGACCGGAATAACGGACGATGCGATGATTGTAGAGAGATCGAAGCTTGCGAAAGTCAAGCTGGTCATGGGATCTTATCAGAATATCAAGATCACGACACCGGAAGATATGAAGTGGCTCATGTGAATATTCTTCCTGTACCGGATGCAGCTGCGTGGGAAAAGGAATTTGAACGTGGCAGGGAGAATATTCTTCCTGTACCGGGATGCAGCATATATGTATCATGGGACATGGGACGTGTGCGGAACGTTAAGAACATCCGCCCGTTAACGGTAATGCGGCCCCTGCGGACATGAAAAGAAAGAACCCAAAGAGCATACGGCTTCTTTGGGTTCTTTCTTTCAGAAATCCTGCTGATTGAGCGGAGAGGATGGGATTCGAACCCATGCGCCCTTGCGGACAAACGGTTTTCAAGACCGCCTCGTTATGACCACTTCGATACCTCTCCGGATCTTCTGCGCTCCTCTATGATTTCAAGAGCATAGTTATTATAGCAAAGGGGAATGATTTGTGCAAGCCTTTTTCATCGGTGACGGATAAAGTCCTGAACATGCTTCGGCAATATTTGAAGAGCAGGAAAGAAGCCGCGGGTGAAGTATTTCCTTTTCACATCCGGATGGAAAACATTTCAGCAGGAACGAAGCCGCGGATGAAGTGTCCCGTATTCGGCTGCCGGAGGAAAGAAAAGCGATTGCACAGGAGACAGGCATCTGCTATAATCTGTTTGCTTTTGGGGATGTGAAAAATCCGGTCTTATTTTGAAGTGGAGGCTATGTATGACGCTGCTGCATTCGCTTATTATATGCTTTGCCCTCTACTCGAAAATTCCCATGCCGCATGTCGAATGGACGAAAGAAAACATGCGCTGCTCTATCTGCTTCCTCCCTCTCGTCGGAGTTGTGATCGGTCTTGCCGAAGGGATCTGGATCTTCTTCTGCACGCGCTTCGGCATCGGACATCTCACGGAAGTGCTTGTGATTGCCGCGATTCCGATCGTGCTGACCGGCGGGATCCATGTTGACGGCTTTATGGATACCATGGACGCGGTGAACTCCTGGCAGGACCGGGAGAGAAAGCTCGAGATCATGAGGGACAGTCATATCGGCGCATTTTCGGTCATTATGCTTCTTCTTTACTATCTGCTGGACATCGCCGCGATGAGTTCGGTACTGGACCGGCTCGCCGTAACGGGGATCTCTGTACATGAATTTCCGCTCAGGATCCTTCCCCTTCTCCTCATTCCGGCTTTTACGAGAGCGATGACGGGTACCGCTCTTGTTTTCGGGAAAAGTGCCAGAAAAGAAGGAATCGCATATTCTTTCGCGGAAGCCGGTGATTTACCGGCGGTCAGGGCTGTCATGGTGTGCTGGGATGCCGCAATTCCGATTTTTGTCGGTATTACAGATCCGGTTACCGGGGCAGTCTTCGCGCTTCTGGCTCTCATGGGATATGAATTTTTCATGAAGAATACGGAAAAACAATTCGGCGGTATTACCGGCGATCTTTGCGGCTGTCTGATTCTGCAGCTGGGGCTTCTTCTTGTCATCGGATACAGGATCATACTCAGATGAAGAAAATTTTGGGTGAACTATGGAACTGATTTTTATCAGGCATGGGAAAACACAGGGGAATCGGTCGGGCCGGTATGTCGGCCGCACAGATGAACCCATTCTCCCTGAGAGCCGGGAGGAGATCATCTCCCGGAAAATGAAAAATGAATACCCTTCCGCAGACATCGTTTTTACGAGCCCGATGCTGCGCTGTATTGAGACTGCACGCATCATATATCCGGGACAGAGGCTCATAGTGATTCCTGAATTTCGCGAATGTGACTTCGGTGAATTCGAGATGAAGAGCTATGAGGAACTGAACGGACGGGAAGACTATCAGGCCTGGATCGACGGGGGTGGGAAAGACCCGTTTCCGGGCGGAGAGTCGATGGATATGGTGCGCAGACGCAGCATGCGAGGATTCTATCATGCGATGGAGATAGCAACGCGGGAATCTGATTTTACGATGGAGAGCTCGGATGGGGCTTTCGGTCTGAGGGCAGACAGCATGTTATTCGGTGCTGATCCGGTTCGGGAAGACATATCCCGGGGATCTGAGTGTATGGCGGAACGGGCGTTTACGGGTACTGCATCGGCAGTTTTTCCGGATGATGTTCCCGAGGTATTCCCGGGGACAGCGCCGATGATGGGGCCCGCGGATTCGGCGGCGTTTGTTGTCCACGGCGGAACGATCATGTCTATCCTCAGTGTGATCGGCGGCGGAGAGTTTTATGACTTTCAGATAGAAAACGGGAAGTGTGTGACATTTCATATCGAACCTCCGCTCATGTGACGTGAAGTGATGGTATCTTTGAAGTCTTCCTGTGACGCGAACGCAGGAAGTGATCAAGTGCGGGGGAACTGTTCATTGCTCTGTCCGGAAAGAGAAATCATTGGAGTGATATTATGAAAAGAATTGTGACCATTCAGGACATATCCTGCATCGGCAGATGCTCGCTCACCGCTGCGCTTCCGGTCATCTCATGTATGGGTGTCGAGACATGCGTTATTCCGACGGCTGTCCTGTCGAACCACACCGCTTTTCCGGGATTTACCTTTCGCAGTCTGACTGATGAAATCGGGAAGATCTCGGATGAGTGGAAGAAGCAGGATCTGCATTTTGACGCGATCTACACAGGTTATCTCGGGTCAGCGGATCAGATCCGGATCGTGCAGGATTTCATTTCCGAATTCAGGGATGAGAAGACACTTGTCATCGTGGATCCTGCCATGGCGGACTTTGGAGTCCTCTACAAAGGATTTGACGCGGATTTTGTTGCGGCGATGCGGAGACTCTGTCGGAGCGCTGACATCATCGTTCCGAATATCACAGAGGCGGCTTTTCTTCTGGACGAGCCTTACCGTGATCCGTGGGAGAAGACGGAGGGGAAAAGAGAAAACACAATGCTTCCTGAAGACGCAAAGGAAGCGATGCTCCATGTCCAAAGGCTGCTCAGGGGGTTAACAGGTCTCGGGACAGAGAAGGCTGTTCTGACCGGAGTGAGGAATTTTGAGGGCAGAATCGGCTCGGCTGCTTATGATTCAAAAATAGATATGTTCTATGAGCATTTTGCGACATTTTACCCGCAGCATTTTCATGGAACGGGCGATCTGTACGCGTCTGTTCTGACCGGTGCTCTTACGCGAGGACTGGAGCTTCCGGAGTCGATGGGGCTGGCGGTGGATTTCATCGCAGAGTGTGCCCGGATCACTCTGAGGGATCCGGATCACCGCTGGTACGGGGTGAACTTCGAGGAGGCGATTCCATATCTCGTTGACAGGCTCCGCTTGAAGCAGGAGGAACCCGGTTCACCGATCCTGCGATACGGCATCTGAGGATTTTGTTCCCCGCAGAAGAGGACAGCGCCGATGATTGCAGAGCGGCAGGCGGAGAGGAGAACAGGTCATCAGCGAAAAGGACATCTGCGAAATTTCATCGAAAAAGAGTCAGCCGCGAAATCATCAACGAAAAGGTCATCAAAGAGGAAAGCCCTTTACATAAGGGCTTTCTTTTTGTATAATTTAATTGAGATATAATCTCATTAGTTAGCGGATGCAAATACTTCTGAAGAGAACTGGCAATCAGACTTATAAGATCTTTTACCGGAGGGCGCCATGACAAAAAACGACAAGCGACGGACAAACCAGAAAAATGCGATCCGTGAAGCGCTCTTTCGTCTGGACAACCATCCAACCGCTTCCATGGTGGCAGAAGAACTGTCGGGAGATGTCCATAAGGCATCCCGGGCGACAGTTTTCAGAGTCCTGGCTGATGCTGCCGACGAAGGCCGGATCAGCCGGCTGCAGCTGCTCGGTGAGGACATTCGATATGACTATAAGACCGAACCTCATTATCATCTTCACTGCGTGCGATGCGGAAGGATCTGGGACAGCCCGCTGCCATATGATCTTGCACTGAATTCGGCTGCATCCGGAAATGGATTTTTTGTTCAGAACCATCTGATCGAATTCCGCGGGGTCTGTGCGGAGTGCAGGGATAAAGAGGATCATTAAAGAAATGAAAAGACGGTGTCGGAGATCAGGATCCGGGATCGTCTTTTTTTTGCAGAATACAGTTAGAACGTGCAAAAAAATATTTACATTTTCAATAGTGCCTGCTCAAAAAATGCATTCTGTATGATAAAATAAATACAGGCTGTGCGAGGAAAAAGCCTCTGCTGAGGCAGACTTTTTTCGGGCGTAAAAGAAAGAAGCGGTATGGTGAGATCCGAAGCTGCTGCAGGGCCCCATACCCGTCTCTGATGAAACAGATTATGAGTAACGGAGGATTTTATTATGAAGTGTCTGATTCTTGCCGGCGGGCGCGGTGAACGTATGTGGCCGCTTTCGAGACATAATTATCCGAAGCAGTTTATCGAGATTCAGAAGAACCATTCTCTCTTTCAGGGAACGGTCTCTCGAAATCTTCCCTTCTGTGATGAATTTATCATAATTACAAGGGCAGAGTATCGCTTTATTGTTGAGGATCAGATGAAGGCATTCCAGGGGACGCCCTACCGCTGCGTGTATGAGGAGGAATCACGCGGCACCATGCAGGCGATCGCTCTTGCCTGCCTGGACCTGACCCCCTCTGAATATGTCTTTGTCGTTGTATCCGATCACGTCATCTATTCAAGACCGGAGTCCGGAAGCGGCGAGATGGACTATAAAGACTGTGTCATGCAGGCGAAAGAATATGCCCGTCAGGACAGAATCGCACTCTTTACGCTCCGCGAAACTGCGATCAACAGACGTTTTGGTTACATCCTCGATCTTAAGCCGGACGGCGTCGTCGGGCGCTTCATTGAAAAACCGACCGAGGAGCAGGCTGCCGCGATCGATTTCCGCCAGGAAGCTGTCTATCGAAATCTTGGAATGCTGCTTTTCCGGGTGGATGTGTTCCTGAATGAGCTCCGGATCACTTCCCCGGAAGAATATTACAAGTGCCGCGTCGTCTACGATCATCGCCTTACCGTCGATGCAAAACTCACCTATGAGATAGAGGATTCCCAGGTGACCTACGATCTGACGGATGCCAGAAAGCGGAGCGCGCTCATCGATGCACCGACACTGACAGGCAACTATGCGTACTATCCTGCGGAGACCGAAAAAGTATTCAGAGAAGTGTCGATCGGAAAAGAAATCCTTGAGAAGACGGACAGGCTTTCTGCGGTAAAGGGTGTGTTCCTGTGGAGCCAGATCGATGCTCTTGAGGATATTCCGAGTACGGACTATTTTCTCGGCTCTGAAAATGTAGTGACGACCGACTGCTACAATGCGATCGTCATGAACAATTCTTCCAAACAGACTGTCGTGGTCAATGGACTCGACAACGTGATCGTGGCGAATACACCGGACGCAGTCTATATCGGCCGTTACGGAAAATCCGCTGAAGTTCGGGAGATCATCCGCAATACTCCTGAGCTTTCAGCTGTGGCGGAATCGGGAACTATCTTTTACCGGCCATGGGGACATTATGAGGAGCTGGTCAACACAGGCCATTATCGCGTGCGACGCGTCTTTGTTCCCTCAGGCAATACGATCCCGCTGCACAGCCACATGAGAAGGTCAAAGAACGTCATGATCGTCGAGGGCGAGGCGAAGATTCAGAAGGAAGGCAGGACGAAGATCTACAGCGTCAATATGAATGAATCTTTCCCGGTAGGCTGTGAGCACTCGATCAGCAACAACGGGAAGGATGCTCTCGTTTTCATTGAGACGACGATCGGCGATACCGGAGTGGAATCCGACTTCGTCCTCAGCAAGAGGGCTGACAGATTCGGCGCAGGGTATGCGGCAGAACCGCTCATCCGCCTCTCGCCGGCCTTTAAAGACAATCTTTGGGGCGGTACAAAGCTGCGCGACATTTACGGCATGAAGTGCGATTATGATATCATCGCGGAAGCATGGATGATGTCTGCGCATAAGGCAGGGCAGAGTATTCTGGCAAGCGGAGATTACCGCGGCATGTATTTCGGTGATTACTTAAAGGGAGCAGGTAAGGAAGTCCTCGGATGGAAATGCAGCCCGCTCCAGAACTTCCCGCTGCTTGCGAAGTTCATCGACGCGAAGGATGCGCTCTCCGTGCAGGTCCACCCGAATGATGACTACGCTCTGGAACGTGAAAATGACTACGGAAAGAACGAGATGTGGTATGTCATGGCCGCAGAGCCGGGTGCAGGACTCTATGTGGGCTTTAACCGGGATGTTTCAGCCGAGGAGGTGGAGCGCCGGATCGCCGAGAACACGATCATGGAAGTCCTGAATTTCTTTGAGACAAAGCCGGGCGATGTCTATTACATTCCGGCCGGAACAGTCCATGCGATCGGCGGAGGAAATCTGATCTGCGAGATCCAGCAGAGTTCCAACTGTACGTACCGTCTGTATGACTTTGACCGCCGTGATAAATTCGGTAATCCCCGTGAGCTGCACATAAAGAAGGCACTTGATGTCCTGAACTTCAAGAAATATGTGCCGGCAGAGTTCGAGAAGGAAGAAGATGAGGCAGGGACGACAGTCACTCGCTGCAAATATTTCGAAGTCACGGTCTACGAGGTCGATGAGCGTACCGAAATCGCAATGGACACAAGCAAATTCACGTCTGTCATCTGCATGAAGGGGGAGGGCACTGTCAGATTCTGCGGATCCTCCATGGATGTAAAGGCAGGAGACAGTCTCTTTGTGCCGGCGATGGAAGGTATTCTCTCTGCGGAAGGAAAGATGACACTTATTCTGTCACATGTATAATCAGCTGATGCAGCTGACGTAAAGACGGTCGGAGTACTTTCAGCAGCAGGTCACAGATTTCTTCTGCCGGGACAGGCAGGAAAGGAAATAAGGGGCTGGCGCAATAAGAGTACCGCTGCGCGAAGACTAAGCGCAAGCGGTCCCTGAATAAAAGCATATAATGCTTATTGCGACAGCCCCTCGGCCTGCTGAGCTGTGGATGGGCGAACGGTGTAAAAAGGCCGGATTAAAATAGACGCAGCTGCATCTGCCCGCCGAAGGGCGGATTGAAAACGACGCGGCTGCAATCGACTTGCAGAAATTGAAAAAATAACACATTTGGAAACTTGAAAAAAATACTTGCATGATAGAAATCTGTCTGCTATAATCATTATTGCTGTTGCGGATAGCAGCGGCCTGGAAAGGGTGCAGGTCGTTAATAGCGGCGCGAGGGTTCAAATCCCTCCTTCTCCGCCTCAGAGCCATGTGTGAAAGCACATGGCTCTTTTTTTGCGCTGATCAGGTTCGCTTCCCACCAGGAACACAAGGAAGTTTCTGATTGGACAGTTTCTGAGTGAAGAGTGAAAATACTCCCGGTCTGAAGGATTTCCTGCTATTCACATAAGACAATATATGGACTTTTTCTATTAGGGTTACTACATATTGATTTTTCATAAAATATCAGTATACTTATTATTAAATTAAGTGATTAATTAAGTTTATCTCAGTGGGGAAGACCCACTGAGATAAACGCCTCCGGCGGATCGCAGCCGCGCAAAGAGGAAGGTGCTTCGCACCTCGCGCGGCGCGGCAAGAACGCTGAGGCGTTCTTGAATCTTCATCGCGCTTTTCCCCACGACTTCAGTCGTGAGATACGCGCGCAAAGAGATACTTGCCTTCATCGTGAGTACGATCTCGCGATGAAGAATAAAAGCCTCCGGCGGATCGCAGCCGCGCAAAAAGGAAGGTGCTTCGCACCATGCGCGGCGCGGCAAGAACGCCGAGGCGTTCTTGAATATGAAACGGTGTCAGTATGTCGTCAGTACGCAAAAAGGTTATTTTAAAAGATATAGCGGAACAGCTTGATATCAGCGTGGTCACGGTCTCCAATGCCCTTGCCGGCCGCAGAGGGGTGGGGCAGGAAATGCGCAAAAAGATCATTGATCTGGCAGAAGAAATGGGCTATGAATCTGCCTATCATATGTCCGGAAACGACAGGACGATACGGATCGGCGTATTTACCCCGCAGAAAGCGAGATATGAATCGAGTCCTGTTTTTCTTGCACTTGGAAAGCAGGAACTCCGGCGAAATCGGTTGAATGAAAAACTGGTTTTTCTGCCGATACCCAGGATCGACAGAGGGTACGACGGTTTCGAGGACGATCAGTTTGACGGGTACATTGTATTTGGCGCGGAGTCTCAGGCATTGCTTGATTATATCTGCGCAAAGGCCCGTGTGCCGGTACTGAGCTTTGGCAGGATCAATGAGTCTGACCGCACGGACAGTGTGGTAATGGATTGTTTTCACGGAATGTTTCACGTAGTCTCGAATCTGATCGGGATGGGACACAGGCAGATCTGTCTGATCGGTGCGACCGGTCATTATGGTCTGGATCAGGAGATGGGGTATTACAAGGCATTTGACGCTGCGGGACTGGTTCCGCCTGAAGAGATGACTTACAGAAATTTTGTAATCGGAAATATCAGTCCTCAGAAGAACCAGGAAGTCTGTGATCGTCTCGATATCCTTATTCGGGAACTGATGAGCCGTGAGATAAGACCGACTGCGTTTGCATGTGGGAGTGACACGGTCGCGGAGGAAACGATCAGAATTCTTAATGCAATGAATATCCGGGTCCCTCAGGATGTTTCGGTCACGGGATTCTTTAAAATAGATGACGAAGAGGATCCCGGCGTCACGTCTCTGACCTGGCCGATTCAGCTCATGGCGAAAGAAGCGCTGAACGTTCTGAGGAGGCGTATGGAGGGGGAGAAGGATGCCTACGGTGTGATATCGGTTCAGGGAAAGTGGAACCCGGGCAATTCCGCAGCATCAATAATACAGGAACCGGAGAATGGAGCATGAGTGACAAAGTCAGGTTAAAAGATATAGCCGAAAAAACAGAGGTCAGCATTGTTACCGTATCCAATGCGCTGTCCGGGAAAAAAGGTGTGAGTCCTTCTCTCCGTAAAAACATCATTCAGACAGCGAGGGAAATGGGATTTGACTTCGCAAAATATATGAACCGTTCTGTGCCGGGCAAATCGATCAGTGTGATCATGCCGGCGGAGAATGTCAGGGCGGGCACTTCATTTTACTGGCAGCTTTACCAGAAGGCGGCCAAGGAGATCTCAAAAAATGAGGGCTTCACGATTATTGAACTTGTCAGGCGGGAGGATGAGGAAGAGGGCAGGATCCCATCAGGCATTTTCGAGATGGAAAATGACGCAGTCCTTCTGATCGGCAGTTTCAGTAAACAGTATATGAAACTGCTTCGGGAGAAAATTCATATCCCGATCGTTCTTCTTGACTGCATGAACAATGGCATCAAAGCGGACGCGGTAGTGTCTGATAATTATAACGGAATGTATCGGATGACAAAATATCTTATGGATGCAGGGCACAGAGAGATCGGTTTCGTAGGGAGCAGGTCTTTGGGAACTGCGATCGACGACAGATATTTCGGCTACATGAAAGCGCATGTCGCGAAAAAAATCGGGATCAGAAAAGATTGGGTCCTTGAAGACAGAGATTCCTGTAACGGAGAACGAAAGATCAGGCTGCCGGAGCAGCTGCCGACGGCATTTGTCTGCTCCAGCGACTACAGTGCGCTTATCCTGTCAAGAGAACTGGCAAAAAGAGGGCTCCGGGTTCCGGAGGACATATCGGTCGTCGGCTTTGATGACCTGATGGATGATGATCCGTTCCTAAAAATGCTTACGACATACCATGTTGATACGGAAAGAATGTGCGAGGAAGCGGTAAGGATGCTCATGGGGAGAATACTTCATGAGTCGGAGGAAATGGAGATTCGGCATATCGATGGGCGGATCATCGAAAGAGCGTCCGTAAAGAAACTGAGAAAATGAAAAACCTTTCTATCATTTCCTTGACATACTTGACATATCAG
Organism: uncultured Lachnospiraceae bacterium; assembly: GCA_902785985.1. GTDB lineage: Bacteria > Bacillota > Clostridia > Lachnospirales > Lachnospiraceae > Chordicoccus. The sequence goes on along the minus strand of CADABA010000032.1, from coordinate 9,491 downwards.
AAGGAAAATGCCATTCTTTTACGAAGAGAAAACGGGGCATAACAAAAAACTGCTCTCCGGATCCGGGAGATCCGGAGAGCACGGAATATATCCTGGTATTCTATCTGATACGAGCACAGGAGAATGAAGAGAGGCATTGTTTATGGAAATGAGAGCAGAAATCGAGAAACATCTGAACGAGCGGATCATTCCTTTCTGGGAGAAACTGGCAGATAAGGAAAACGGCGGTTTCTACGGATATATGAGCTATGATCTCACCGTCGACAGGAAGGCGGTGAAGGGCTGTATCCTTAACAGCCGCATCACATGGTTCTTCTCTGCCGCAGCAAAATACTACGAGAAGCGGGATCCGGAAAAAGCTGCGGAGCTGCTTTCTTATGCGCACCATGCGTATGAGTTCATGAGATCGGCCTGCTATGACGCGGAATTCGGCGGCATGCTCTGGTCCGTTACGTATGACGGGAAGCCGGAGGATACGACGAAGCATACTTATAATCAGGCATTTTCCATCTATGCGCTTGCGGCTTATTATGACGCGACGGGAGATATGGAAGCCCTTCGTCTTGCGATGGAGATCTACAGCATCATCGAGACAAAGTGCCGGGACGAGGGCGGTTATCTCGAGGCTTTTGACAGAGCGTTCAGGCCGGGTTATAACGACAAACTCTCGGAGAACGGTGTTATCGCGGAGCGCACGATGAACACTGCACTTCATGTTCTTGAGGCATACACAGAGCTTTATCGGATGCTGGTGATCTGCGAGCGGGAAGGAAAAGTTCCCGCCGGAAGTGTTCCGGCAAGAGAAGTCGGCGAGAAGCTCGTCGCCATCCTCCGTATTTTCGCCGATAAGATGTATAATCCGGAAAAACACCGTCAGGAAGTCTCGCGACGTTCGCCGGAACAGATCTCACGGTCGACCGCATTACGGCGATGGCCGCCGAACCGGCTCCGGTCCTTTTTGAGTTCGCCTCCACCGATGAGACTATGTCCGGGGTCTTTGCGCTCCTTGACCGTGTCAATCAGATGGACGCAGAGATGCTTGACAATGTGACACGAGAGGCTTTCGACGGGCATTCGCTGGCCATGGAAGCGGAGAACGGCGTGAAAAATGAAGACCGCATCTGGTGGGCCCAGGGCGAAATGGTCACTGCATTTTACAACGGCTGGCAGCACGATCCGGCCAGGACGGAGTACAGGGAATATGCCGAGTCTGCATGGACATACGTTCGCGATGTGCTGACGGATAAGCGTGAGGGATCCGAGTGGTTCTGGCTCCTCGACAGGGATGGGAGACCCTACGAGGACAGACCAATCGTTGAGCCGTGGAAGTGCCCGTATCACAACGGCCGCATGTGCCTGGAGATGATGAGACGTCTGGGATGATGCTTCACTTTGTGCTTCCTTAAGAGACCTGCGTCACGTGGTTTCTGCACCGGAGATCAGATCACAGTGCAGAGAGTTTTTTAGAAAAAAGAATAATGAATGAGAAGAAAGAACTGAAGAAACAGTGGAAGTCGATGAGCCCGAGGGAAAAAATCGGGTATTTTAAAGACTATTATCTTCTGTGGGTGGCCGGCGGTGCCATGATCGCCGGCCTCCTTTTTACGATGATATGGAAAGCGCTGCACCCGGTTCCGGAGAGGCAGCTTTTTGTATATGTATTCAATGATATCTTATCGGACGAGGCGGAGGAAGAAACAGTCGAAGCCTTCTGTGCGGAATACGGGCTGAACAAAGATCTTATCGAGATTTCGGACGGACATGATCCTGATACGGATGCCCTCCTTTTTGCAACTCTGACAGGGGATCAGCAGCTTGACCTTGTGATCTGCAGGGAGGAGGATTTTGCGGATTTTGCCGGAGAGGGCATGTTTTTTCCACTCGAAGATGTGTTTACAGAAGAGGAACTTAAAAACTGGTCCCGTTCGGTCGTAGCCTGTCCGGGACTTCTCGAGACGGATTCAGCGCCCGATGATATCTATGAGCTTTACGGAAAGGGAGATGTGAAAAACTTCGGACTTCGCATATCTGACAGCGGGACCTACCGGAAGCTCAGAAGGAGTGACGGGGACTATGTCTGCGGGCTCCTCGGGCTGGGCGAGAATCCGGAAAACGCAGAGGACTTCGTCAGATATATGATGGAGCACTGAAAGGCGTGATTTTCCTGCTGTCCGGCAAGATGGGGAACGTGCTTTTTTATACTGTTCGGCAAGATAAGGAAAGTCTCTTCGGAAAAAGGGACCTTTACCGGGCAAACAGTACAGCTTTTGGAGGCAGAGAGATGCTTGACAAAGTAATGGGTTCTGACAATAGATTTCACCGGTTCATGGGAAATTTATTCTATATGACGATCGTGAACATTTTATGGATCGTCTGCTGCCTGCCGGTCTTCACATTCGGCGCATCGACCACAGCCATGTACGCGGCTGCTTTCAAGATCATTCGCGGAAAAGAAGGCAAAATTACAGAAGAATTCTTCACGGCCTTTCGCAGGAACTTCCGTCAGGCGCTTCCGATCACAGTGATCATGCTCTTTACCGCTGCACTTCTCGCGACGGGGATCGTCAGCCTGCGCGGGATGGAGGAGCCGAATTCGATCCTCTATGGCGTTCTTATTTTTTTGATCGTCGCAGCGATCGCGGTTTTCTGCTATGTGTATCCGCTGCTCGCCGTTTTTGATAATACGACACCTGTTATCTTCAACAATGCGTGGAGGCTGGCGCTCACGAATCTTCCCGTTACGATTATGTGCGTCATCCTCAATGCATTTCTCCCGCTGCTTGTCTACACGTTTCCGGGCGCATTCGCATATGTAATCGGACCGTGGATCCTGTTCGGGTTTGCGCTGGCTCATCTGATCGATGTGATCTATCTCTATAAGATCTTTAAAAAGTATATACCGGAGGATGAGAAGGAGACAGAGATGGATGAGGAGGAGAAGTCAGAGGAGTAAAGAAGACGGAGCAGGAACTTTTCTGCGCAGATTTTTTTCGGGAAGCCGGGCAGTGCTGTATCCGGATACACTGAGCGGGAAGCCGGGTGCTGATGCATGTGGGGAGGACGCTTCCGACCTTTCCTGGCTAACGGCAAACTGGTGCCGGATTCAATAGTACAATGCGGGTGTAAATGTTAAATAAATGTTAAGCATTTCTTGCGTTGAGGTTGACTTTTTTATTCGGTACTGAGATAATAAGAATCTGTGCAGTGATCTATAAATTATGACGTGAATACCTGAGTCTTTCTATATCGATTTCTGCAACGAATCTCCCCGGAGGAAGTTATGAAGAATCGAATGCATCTGATTATAGCCCTTGTCTTTTCATTTCTTTTAGGAGGCCTTCTTTCTGCATGCGGATACGCGGAAGAGGACGCGAAGGACTATACCCGGATGGCTCTGGATATGATCAGCACCGGGAAGTCAGATATCACGATCGAATCCGCACAGGCAAGCAAAGAGGATTTTGAGACTGTCAGGGATGAAATGGTGAAGAATTCAGGTCTTCTCAACCTGACGGCGGATCAGGAGATCACATCCGGTTTCAAGACGGTCCTGCGAAACGCTTACAAGAAGATCGACTACAAGGTGGACACTGCGCATTCTGTGGAGAACGGATTTGAGGTCACCGTGACGATCCGTCCGCTCAGGCTCTTTGAAGACATCGACGTTGATCTGAACAAAAAGATGAGCGAGAGTACGGAGGAGATACAGAAGCTTTCCGAGAATGAGGTCATGGACTACACCCTCAGGAAAGAGCTGGAAATTCTGAGAGAGCGTGTAAACGTTCCGAAGTATGGGGAGCCGCAGGAGATAGTGATTTTTATTACAGAAAATGAAAACAAGCGATACGCTATCACATCGGATTCGATGACTCTGATCGGAAATACTCTGTTCTACTGAAGAGGACGACTCTGATCGGCAGCATTCAGTTTTACTGATTAAAGCAGTATCCCTGACAGAAACGCCTTTTTACTGAGCAGCATGAAGACCGCAGCTTTCGGAGGAGTGAAAAAATGACAAGACAAATTTCAATTTTTGCCGAAAACAAAAAAGGATCAATGCATAAGCTGACCTCGATCCTGCGGGAGGCGGGAATCAATATGTCATCGCTTGTTGCCAACGACAGTGCAGAATTCGGAATCGCAAGACTTCTCTGCGACAAGCCGGATGAGGCCCTTGAAAAGCTCACTGCGGCAGGCTATATGTGCAGGATCGACAATGTTCTGTGTGTCGAGATCGCGGATGAGGTCGGAAGCCTTAACAGGCTCCTCAGTGATATTCACAATGCAAACGTGAACATCGATTATATGTATGTGGCCCTTTCGCCCGAGAACGGAAAAGCCCTCGGCGTCATCCGTGTGCCGGAAATTGAGGTCGTCGAATCGATGCTGAAGGACAAGGGATATACGACGCTGTGATGAGGCGGCAGGAACGCCGAGGTGTTCCTGATTCGTGAGAATTTATGCAACAAATCAGAAAAATGTCTTGTAAATGAGATGTGAAGATGATAAGATAGTTTTGTTCGCTGAAAACATTTTTCGCGTACATTCCTCGATAGCTCAATGGTAGAGCACTCGGCTGTTAACCGAGTTGTTGTAGGTTCGAGCCCTACTCGGGGAGCTGCGAAGCATTTCTTTTCAAGCTGAATGACCGTTCAGATCCGGAAAGAGAATCCTTCGTATCCCTGGATCATTAGCTCAGTTGGTCAGAGCAGTCCGGCTCAGTGGTACAGTTGGTTAGTACGCCGCCCTGTCACGGCGGAGGTCGAGGGTTCGAGTCCCTTCTGAGTCGCTTTTTTGTTATCTTTTTTTGGCCCGTCTTGTGTTGGCCGTCTAAAGATCGCAATTATTTGCGCCGGCATGGCGGAATAGGCAGACGCAAGAGACTTAAAATCTCTCGATTATTACAATCGTACCGGTTCGACCCCGGTTGCCGGCAGATAAAAGGGCTGTGAAGGATGAGCGATCATTTTTCCCAGCCCTTATATTTATGATATGCCGGAACAAAGTTTACGGCTGCACCTCAGGCACCCGGAGTGTATTCTTTTGCGGTCAGCAGCATTTTTGAAATTATTAGAAAGGTAAGAGAGACTTTGATGATCCGGAATTTCCTTAATCTCCCTGATGAAAAACTGAAAGAGATCGATTACATGATCGAGCGCCTTGAAAAAGATCATCCGCTCAGGTTCACAAGACTGGAAAAAGATCTCTGCGAAGCTGTCATGGAAGTGAAGCCGGAGATGCTGAACTTTTATGAAATGGTCTACGGCGGGCAGACCTTCAATCTCATGGATGTCGTCGCCGGTGTCGCGAATATCTGCGGCGGAGGTTACGGACCGACTGTCTCGGGCAATGTAGAGTATGTCAGCGGAACAAAGGGACAGAAGGAACTCCGGGCTGTCGGCCGTGTCAGAAGGAACGGGAGGACATTTTCCTATATTGATGTGGATGTTCTGGGAACAGACGGAAGACTTGTATCAAAGGGATCCTTCATCTATTATAATATGGCTTCCAGAGAGGATCGGAAGGCATAAACGGTAAAGGATCTTTTTGTCAGCTGGAATTGAAAGGATGACTGAGATATGACACAATTTCTTCTTCTCATTGGCCCGACCTATCTTATTGCACTGGCTTTTCTTCTGCACTGGGCTTTTGGATGGTTTGAAACGTTTTTTCCTTTTGCCAGAAGCCTTCACTTCAGATACATCAGTGGAATTATTTTCACTGTATTCGCCCTGCTCATGCCGGCTGCGTTCTTTATGGTTGAAGGAAAGGTACAGGGCTTTTTCCGCAGGGTCGGATACATGACGGTTGCCATCGTGATCTATCTCAGCATGTTCATTTTTGCGGTGACGGTAATCCTGTGGATCGCCCATCAAATCATGGGACGTATCCATCCCGACCGGATCTATTGTGAAGTGACTGACAAAGATGGCATGGTAAAGCGCGTAAAACGGCCTCTCTGGGGTCCCTGGGCGTATCGTATCCTCGGGACACTCATTATTGCGGCTGTCGCGGCAGTGAGCGTATACGGGCAGTATCATGCACGCGACATACAGGTACACAGATATAAGACTGCTGTCGGGAAGAGCGCGGGGAATATCGATCACCTGAAAGTCGTCCTCATCGGAGATCTCCACCTGGGATACAACGCCGGTCCTGAACTTATGGAACAGATGGTCACAAAGATCAATGCCGAGAAACCGGATGTTGTTTTTGTGGCGGGTGATATTTTTGACAATCAGTGGAACGCGATCCGTGAGCCGGAGAGGACGGAGGAGATCCTTGCGGGAATAAAAGCTGCTTACGGGGTCTACGGCGTCATGGGCAATCATGATGTTGAGGATAAACTGATCTTCGGATTTAACTTCTCTTCGAATACCGCCCTGCTGACGGACCCCCGCTATGTGGAATTCTGTGAGAAGGCAGGAATAAAGCTTCTTCAGGATGAGGTCGCAATGATCGGAGATTCGATCTATATCGTGGGCCGTCTTGACCGCGAGGAAACAGGAAATGAAAAGCAGACACGACTCTCATCCGCTGAACTCATCGAGAAGCTTGATAAGTCTAAAATCATCATTGATCTGGAACATGAGCCGGCTGATGTGGAGACGCTTGCGGCAGAGGGGTATGATTTCCTCATGGCAGGCCACACGCATGCAGGGCAGTATTTCCCGATTACGCTCGGAATGGATTTTCTCTGGTACAACGGATGGGGATACAGGGCGTGCGGCGAACTGCAGACCTATGTGACAAGCGGCGTCGGCTGCTTTGGTCCTTACTTCAGGACCCTGACGGACTCGGAGATCATGGTGATTGATATAGACTTTAAAGAAAAATAATAAATCCGATAAAACCCCTTCTAAATCTATTCGAATATGCTGTATAATAGTGGAGTATGTCCTGGATTTTATCGGAGTATGGAGGAGAAGGGGCTTCATTTACAACATGATGCGCAGGCGGATGCAATGATACAGCGCTGCGTTACGGAGGGGAGTACATGAACAGTAGTACTGTAAGGAACATCATCTGTGTGTTGATCAGCCTGGCGGGTATCCTGTACCTTGTTATCGGGATCCGTCAGGAGAAAGCGGCCGAAACTGCTAAAATTGCCGCGGTGCGGGAGGAGCAGAAGCAGGCTGAATCTGTGAGTGAGGCTGTGGATGAAAAACATCCCTGGGAGGCAGATGAGAAAACAGACAGTTTCTATCAGAAGCTGATCGATGGTTTTGATGTTAATATTCTCGTCGTGGGAGATACATTTGCGGACGGATCGGCAGCCAGCGCTGTTGAAAAAAGATGGACAAACCTGCTTCCGAAAGCGATCGCGGATGCGTATGATGTGAATGCCAACCTCAAAACGATGATCTTTGATGACAACACGAGCTATTCATTCTACACGTTGGTCAAGCAGATGAATACTGAGGAATCGTACGATCTCGTGATCATCTGCAGCGGTCAGTACGACGCGGAAGAGACCAGTACGGTCCACTATGAGGCGCTGATCCGTGCGCTCCGCGAAAAGTTCGGCGATATCAACATGATCTCTATCCTTGAGCATGCGCAGAAAGACTATACTCCGAAGATCACAGGTATCCAGTCGCTTGCAGAGCATTACGGACTGCAGACTGCGGATACGGTCGAATCCTTCAGGGAAGAGTATGACCCCTATACTACCTATGATTTCTTCCCGAATGATGAGGGACATCAGGCTTACTGCGATACCCTGATGGGAGTTATTAAGGAAAATGCAGACGCCGGGACGGGCCGAACAGCCGAAAGTGTTGATTTCATGGACGGACGGGCTGCGAACTATGAAGTGCTTTGATAAAACAGACAATACCCGTTACACTTTGAATGCTGCGGTTGCGGGAAACATCGGAATTGATTTTGACTACATCAACGGTGAGAACGGGGAGACCGTCGTTATCGACGGTGAAGATATCGTCTATGAGAAGACAAAGAAGTTCAGCAACCCGGCTTCCCAGAGACAGATCGTATATGCAGCCGGCGACGTGAACGCAACGGTCAAGATCCGTGTGAAATTCGAATCAAAGGAGGAGGCGGATACGTTCCGCGGGCTGTTCGTGAGTACGGCAGGCTGATCATCTTGAGCTGCCAATTCTGTTTCAGAAATTTAATCTCTGACGCAGAATTCTCGTGATTTCAATCATGAGATGAATGCGCAAAGTGAAACCTGGCTCTGATGTGGGTTACAAACGCGCGTCAGAGATTAAAGCCTCCGGCGGATCGCAGCCGCGCAAATCGGAAGGTGCTTCGCACCCTGCGCGTCGCGGCAAGAACGCCGAGGCGTTCTTGATTATGAAATGTTTTGAGCCCCTCGGATAAGAGGGGCTCATTTTCCATGAAAATATGCCCCGGCACTCATCAAAATGAGTGCCGGGGCTTTAACGTGTCTCACATTATTCAATGATCAAAGTGTGTCAAGTCTCTTGATATATCCCGGATTCTCCGGATCCGCGATGATCTCCTTTGCATGGAGAATCTTCGCATACTTATCAACGACCTGATTCTCGATGACTGTATCCTTCGCGATCGTGACTTCGGAGCAGATGACGGAGTTCTTGATCACAGCGCCCGGCTCGATCGTAACGCCTCGGCCGATGATGCAGTTCTCAACAGTTCCGGCGATGATGGAGCCGTTGGAGATCAGGGACTTCTTAACGGAAGCGCCCTCGACATACTGTGTCGGGCAGGCGTCATTTGTTCTTGTGTAGATCGGCCACTTTGTCGTGAAGAGGCTGGAAGCTGCCTTGTAGTCTGTGAGCTCAAGGTTTGCATCGTAATAGGACTTGAAGTCAGTGATGGCTTCGAAGTAGTGCTGTACAGCCTTGATGTTGAGCTCTTCAGCAGCAGCCTTGTCATTTACGATGTTGAACAGATTGTACATGGAGGATTTCTTCTTTGCCTCGTTGACAAGGTCGATGAAGAGATCCTTCTTCATGATGTAGCTGTTCATGAAGATGTTCTTGGACTTCTTGCCGCCGATATTTGTCTGGATCGACTTGACACTCTTCTCATCGTCGAGCTCAAGGAATTCGCAGTTCATGAAAGCGGTGTCCGCATTGTTGACCTTGTGATAGAGAAGAGTAATATCGTTGCCTGCCTCGATATGTGCTGCAAGGAGAGCTTTGTAATCCTGCGCGAATACCATGTAGGACGGAACGATGATCACATAATCAGCTTTTACACGATCGATGACATCCTCGTTGTAAAGGAAGGAAGCGATATCTGTGTTATAGATCTCGTTGACTTCACTCTGCGGGGAGAAGAGAAGCTGAATCTTGCCGCGCTTGCTGTTGATGCCGTAATGACGGCCTGTGCCTACGTGCTCGGCGAGGGAGCGCGGGTTCTGACCTGCGAAGATCTGGATGCGCTCGATCTCAGAATTGCTGAGGTTACTGAGCGGGAAATCGATCATTCTGTAACGGCCAACAAATGTAAATGCGGAGACAGGACGGAATGCCTGCATT
>CADABA010000031.1 GCA_902785985.1 uncultured Lachnospiraceae bacterium | reverse complement strand
CATGAAAGAGAGGAGAAGCTCCACCCGGAACTGCGTGCCGACGAGCGCCTGGTTTGCATTTTCAAAGCGGGCTTCCTCGCGTTTCTCCTGGACAAAGGCCTTCACGACCCGGATGCCGGAGACGTTCTCCTGAATGATATTATTGAGATCGTCCAGCTTCTTCTGCAGGAGAGAAAAGAGCGGATTGGTCTTTATGAACACGAAGGTGACGTCGAGGAAGATGAGCGGAAAGGCGATGAGAAGGACCTGACCGAAAGAGAGATCCAGGGAGAGAAGGGCGAAGGTTCCCCCCACGAAAAACATCATGCAGCGGACAAAACCCCGGATTGCCTGCATGAAGAGCTGCTGGATCTGCGTCACATCGTTCGTGATGCGGGTGATGAGGGAGCCGGTCGAGAAGGCATCCGTCTGCTCGAAAGAAAAATGCATGATACGGGTAAAGCAGGCTTTACGGATGTCATTTCCGAAGCTCTGCCCGGCGATGTTGGCACACACGCCGGAGAGAATGCCGAAGCATCCGCCTGCGATCACGAGGAGGATCATGCGGATTCCGGTAGTGATGACAAGATGGATATCCGAGACACCTCCGTTTCCGAGGCCGAGGATCCCTCTGTCGACGATGAGTTCCATCATGCGGGGCTGGAAGAGGTCGACGCTGACTTCGAGCACCATGAAAAGAGGTCCGAGGAGGACCAGGGGCCAGTACTTTGCGGCGAATTTGAGAAGCTTTAGTGGCTCTGTGGAGCGCCGTTTTTTTCCGGATCCCGGAGCGCTTCCGGGCCTGGGGGTATGAGCGGCATTGACCAGATTTTTCATATTGCCTGCTTTTCTAAGAGGAGTGCTGCAGAGGGCTGTGTGCTGAGGCAGCGGAACGGGAGTTACTAAAATAATTATACCAATATGCCTTTGACCGGTCAAAACAGAGAATCACTTTCCGGCCGGGGATTCCGGGGAGATTGACACGGTAAATAGTTATCCTTAGAATAAATTATAAGGAAATTGAAATAAGATCGGTTCAGGTGCTTGCGAAATCCTGTAAGCATTGGAGTCGGATGAAGGACAGCATTTTGCAATATTCTGAAGACGGATCATGATCTGAGTCGGATTATGATCTGAGGCCGGATGATAATCTAAGTCAGGATCATGATCTGATGCCGGATTAAATAAGGAGGACCCATGGGAAATTTAATTAAAGACTCTATAAAGCTGGGCTTCGGCATGATGCGTCTCCCGAGAGTGAAGGAAGACGGAAGGGATGTCATCGACGTTGAACAGACAAAGGACATGGTGGACGCATTCCTTCAGGCCGGAGGAAAGTATATCGACACGGCCTTTGTGTACGAAGGATCCGAGGAGGCGACGAGAAAAGCGCCACGCGGCAAAGAACGAGGAAGAGGCGAAGCAGGAATTTCGGACCAGCCTTGAAAGAACAGGGGCCGGATACTTCGACTTCTACCTGCTCCACGCGCTGGGAAGAGGAAATGTGGAAAAGTATGATCAATACGGCCTCTGGGACTATGTGAAAGGACTCAAGGCGGAAGGGCTGATCAGGCATTGGGGATTTTCATTTCACGACACGGCGGACTTCCTCGATGAACTCCTGACAGAGCATCCGGATGCGGAATTTGTCCAGCTGCAGATCAACTATGCGGACTGGGAGGATGAGATCGTCCAGTCGAAAGCCTGCTACGAGGTGGCCGTAAAGCACGGAAAACCGGTCGTCGTCATGGAACCGGTCAAGGGCGGTACTCTGGCGGGTCTGCCCTCGAATGTCCGGACTATTTTCGAGGAAGTGGACAAAAGCGCATCGCCTGCGTCCTGGGCAATCCGTTTTGCAGCTTCTCTGCCGAATGTCATGGTCGTCCTGTCGGGCATGTCGAGCATGGAGCAGATGGAGGACAACCTGTCCTTCATGAGGGATTTCAAGCCGCTCGATGAGGCGGAGAATGCGGCGATCGAAAAGGCACGGATTACATTTGCCTCCATAGACAAGATACCGTGTACGTCCTGCGGGTACTGCGTGCCGGGATGTCCTATGGAGATCCGCATTCCGAATATTTTCAGGGTGATGAATACATACAAAGTGTACGGCCAGCTCGCGGTGGCAAAAAGAGAATATAATTTTGCCAGAGGCAGTTCCTCTGCTTCTGACTGTATCGGATGCGGTCAGTGCGAGGGAGCATGTCCTCAGCATCTGCCGATCATCGATCTGCTCGCGGAAGTGGCGGAGGTCCTGGAGGCGTGATCCCGGAAAAATCCTCCCATTAAAGCCCGGATGCAGCGATGTTTCGAGCTTGGTATACATACAGATCAGGTCAGATATAAAGTTCTGTTTACAGTAGGAGAAAAAACATGAATGCAGCCAAAGCTTTGGAGCTGATCAAATCCAGAAGAAGCACACGAAAATACACGGACAGGCCGGTCGAACCGGAGAAACTTATGCAGATACTTGAAGCCGGGAGGTATGCGCCGAGCGGCGGGAACAGTCAGACGACGCATTTTCTTGTGATCTCGAATAAAGAGATCCTTCGGGAACTTGCCGTGCTTGTCATGCAGGAATTCTCCAAAATGGAAGTGACGGAGAACATGTACGCGTCAATAGCGAATTCCATCAGAGCGTCGAAGGGCGGAAAGTACATTTTCTATTACAATGCACCGGTCCTGATCCTTGTCGCGAACCAAAGAGACTATGGGAATAACATGGCGGACAGCGCCTGTGCGCTCGAAAATATGATGATCATGGCGAATGCGCTGGATCTCGGAAGCTGCTGGATCAATCAGGTCCACTGGCTGACGGATAATCCGGTGATCTGCGAGTATCTCTCAGGGCTCGGGCTTTCCGGGGAGGAGTGCGTGTGCGGAGGCCTGGCGGTGGGATATCCGGATACAGAGGATGGGCTGCCGGTCCGCAGTCCGCTTCCGCGGAAGGGAAATCCGGTGACCTATGCAGAGTAATAACAGTCTGGCTTAGACTGACTTTGACTGGCAAACCTCTGTTTCTGCAGGCGTCTGGCAGAACAATATCCTGCGCATCCGCGCGTGTCCTCATAATAACCGAATACCGAAGCGAAGTATTGTTTGAAATGCAGTCTGTGAAGGAGTGACGCGGGCTGCATTTTTTTATTCTTCATCGCGCAATACTCGTGATTTTAATCATGAGATACGTTCGCAAAGTGAAATATGGCTTCATCGTGAGTACAATCTCGCGATGAAGAATAAAAGCCTCAGCTACACAATGCTCCACTGGAGCATTGTTACGCATGCTTAGCACGGCGGATCGTTTTACGTGCGCAGTGAAAGGCGCTTACGCGCCGCGCACGTCGCGTCAAGAACGCCGAGGCGTTCCTGAATTCTGACGCAGAATGATCATGACTGTAATCGTGAGATGAATGCGCAAAGTGAAACATCTCTAAATGTATGAGAAGCTGAGGAAGAGTCAGAAATGAAAGTTTCCGGCGGATCGCAGCCGCGTAACGAGGAAGTGTTCCCCCCTCGAATAGGAATAGTTTTTGTATGATATAATAGATATATAAGAAACGCAGTACGGGGTCAGAAATCCATCTGTTTCATTGTACCCGCAGGAATTGACCGGTGTGACCCGGCCCGTCAGATACAGTTGGTAAAATTGTACGTAGACCCGATCTTGACTGAGTGATTGACCGATATTGAGGAGGACTTGGTGACTATGCGCTTTGGAGATGAAGAAAAGACAGAGAATTTTGCGGAAGATGAAGAAAGGACAGAGACTCTTGTAGAAGAAAGGACAGAGACTCTTGTGAAAGAAGAGACCGGAACGGAAGGCACGACGACACAGACATTTACTTTTACTGAAACAGGGGAGGATGACGCAGCACTTTCAGACCGGCCGGCAGAATCGGACCATGCGGTACTGCCGGTAAAAGCAGACAAAAAGCAGGGGCCGCTCTATAAGAAGATTGCTGCCGCAGCAGGGATCGTGTTTATGGGAATCGCTGCAGCGGTGATTGGCATGGGAATGTTAAGAATGAAAGCCGGCACGGAGAAGCCGGATGAATCCTCCGGTCCCTCTGCTGCGGTTGATTCATCCGCCACGGAGGATACACCGCCTGTCATTACGCAGACTGTAAGCGAGCCGGCTGTATCATCTGCTTCCTCTGCTGCAGAGAGTTCGGAAAATACGGATGCCAAGTTTATGGAGATCAGGTTCTCGCTCGAGCGGGATGACCGCTCAGGCAGTGCAACTGCTAAATCCGGATTGGAACTTCCATATTCCTATTATTATGATCAGATCAAGGTAGATGAAGGGATTCCGAATGCAGATATATTTAATGCGGAAACAGAGCGGCGGAAGAATGAGTTTTTTTCGGGAGACGAACCGTCTGAGATCATTACAAATGGAACAGAGGGTTCAGAGATAGTTTACGCATATGACAGATATGTCACCTATAAAGACAGTTATGCGGGTGATGGGATTTTCAGCGTTTATTTAACGTATGAATGGGTCTCCAACGGGTTTGATGCGGCCGAGTTCGCCGGATATACCTTTGATTTCAGGACAGGCGAGTGGATTACATTTGATCAGTATCTCGGTGTTTCTGAGGAAGAAGCACGGCTGCTTGCGGAGGAAGCCTGCGCACGATTTAGTGAAAGCGAAGGTATGGCGCCCGATTCAATAAAAGGGAATGTTGAGCGGTATTTGAACGACGGTTATGATCCGTCGAAATTCTTCATAAGTGAAGATGGCAGGGTGTTTCTTGTGGACGATAAGATAGGAAGACGTATGGAGGTATACGAGGTCAGGCGATAAGAAAAACCGTATTTCCGTCCGCGCTGCACAGTGAAATTTACGAAACTCACCGGGATCGGGTTTCAACGTCGCTTCCTGAGCGGTGAACAGTTGCTTCAAATGAGGAAAACAGCGGCATGATGAATGAAGAACTTATGCAGAGATCAGATATATGGGCCGGCTGGAAGATCGTGCGGGAGATCGGTCGCGGTGCTTCAGGAGCTGTCTATGAGATACAGAAAGAGGAAGCAGGTCATACGTATCGGGCTGCTCTTAAAGAAATATATTTGGAAAATTCGGAAGCTGCACAACAAAAGATCAGCCGGTTCCGGAAAGAAGCGCTGCTTCTTTCTGAACTGCGGGGGGATTCCCATGTTGTATCCTATGTCGATCACGCAGTTATTCCCGATGGGGAGTCCGGTGTATATATTCTGATACAGATGGAGCTTCTTCAGCCTTTCAACGACTGGTTTTCTTCCTGTCGGATTGATGACGGGACAGTCAAAAAAGTCGGACTCGATCTGTGTGAAGCGCTGACCCGCTGCCAGAAGAGAAATATTATTCACCGGGATATTAAACCGCAGAATATCTTTGTCAGCAAATTCGGGGATTTTAAACTGGGTGACTTTGGTGTGGCAGCGGTAACGGATGATGAACATTTTCGAGGGTCTCTGGCAGGAACCCGTCCATACATGGCCCCGGAATCTTACAGAGAATGGATTTATAATTATAGTACGGATGTTTATTCGTTAGGCATGGTTCTCTATTATATGCTGAATGATGGCCGTCTCCCCTTTATTGAATCAGATGCTCCCGGTGATGCTGAAAAGGAAATTGCCCTTTCCCGGAGGATCCGGGGAGATAAGATCCCGGATCCGGCGCATGGATCCCCTGCGCTGAAAGCGGCTGTCATGAAGGCCCTGTCATTTCAACCGGAGAACCGGTATCAGTCGGCCGGGGAGTTCCGGGAAGCGTTGGAAAAAATCGGCACAGCTTCTTTTGAAAGAGAACAGACTGCAGGCGGGAGGGAGACTGTTCCTTACAAAAGGCAAATCGAAGAGAGCGGGCATGGGAAAGACGTCCGTGGGAAAGATATCCGTGGGAGAGACGTCCGTGAGAAAGACATCCGTGGGAGAGATATTGGCGGAAAGATCCTTGCAGCAGGTGCGTGCAGTGTGATCATTATCGCAGCAGCCTTTTTTGCAGGAAGCAGACTGGTCAAAAACCGCACAGGAGCTCAGCTGGTACCTGCTGACCCGGTTCAAAGCGAAAGTGTCTCAATGGACATAGAGCCGGAGAGCGGAAGCGTTACAGACACTGTGGAATCCGCTGTCAGCAATGAGAGTGTACAGTCAGAGGCGCATGACAGAATTACTTCTCCGGAGGAGGCGGATGTTGGAGATGTCATAGTCTTCGGGAGCTATGAACAGGATAATGACACATCCGACGGAAAAGAGGCGATCGAGTGGGTCGTCCTGGAAAAGAACGGCGACAGTCTGTTGGTGATTTCCAGGTATGCGCTGGACGGAAGGGTCTATGATGAGAGTTATTACGGGGACATCACATGGGAGTTCTGCAGTCTCAGGAGATGGCTGAATAATGATTTTTTTAGTGAGGCATTTTCTCAGTCAGAGCAGATGAGAATAGAAGAGCGCATGGTCGCGGCGGCTGTGACGCCGGGGAGCGAGACTTCGTATTCAAGTTCAAGAGAAACGATGGACAGAGTATTTATCCTCAGCACAGAGGAAGCTCAGCAGTATCTGACCGAGGAACTGAAAAAATGCGAAGCGACGGCATATGCCGCAGAGCAGGATGTGTATATCAGTAAATTTACCGGATACTGCCGGTGGTGGACGAGAACGTCCGTAAGCGGCTCCAATGATGCGGCATTCGTTGACAGTGAGGGATCCCTCGATTCCGGCTACAGCAGCACATATTCATCAAACGCCGTACGTCCTGCGATGCGAATCCGTACAGCAGAGTAGAAGTTTTGATTGCGTTTTTTTCTTCAGAGGAGCGCATTACCTGCGCAGTGGAAGGCACTTTAAGCGCCGCGCACGTCGAGGCAGGAATACACAACGGGAGGAGCAAAAACTCCGGGATCATTAAGCGCCGCGCACGTCGAGACAGGAACGTCGAGGCGCTCTTGATGATCATTCATATAACAGACAGCACGGGAGAGGAAATGCAGATAACGAAACTCTGGCCCGGATGGGATATAGTTCGAACACTTTGGAAGGATGACTATGGGACGGTGTATGAGATCTGTAAATCAGAGGACGGACATTTCATCAGGTCGGCACTGAGAGCGGTCTTTATACCGGATGGAAGTACTATGCGGGAAAGCCTCCGGAAAATCGAGGACAGGCTGGCTGTTCTCGCAGAGCTGCAGGGAAATTCCCATATTGTGTCCTATGAGGATCACAGGATCGCATATCCGGAGGATGCATCGGGCTGCTATGTACTGATTCGAATGGAATTGCCGGAATCTCTTGAAAGCCGGCTCTGGAATCACCCGATGAATGAAGAAGCGGTGCTCAAAGCAGGAACGGACATCTGTGATGCATTGATCCGCTGCAGTCAAATGCAGATCATATGTGATCCGATCGACCCGGGAAATATATTTGTCAATAAATTCGGAGACTATAAACTGGGCGGCCTGGAAAGAGTCAGAATAAATAAATCCGAAGGAACGGGAGGCAATTTTGGGAAGAACTGTCTTTTTTGTGCTCCGGAAGTCGTAAGAGGAGAAGCCTGTGATATATGTGCGGAGATTTATTCCCTGGCAATGGTCCTTTATTATCTGCTGAATGACTTTCGTCTTCCGTATGCAGAAAAGGGCACTGCGGATCAGCCGGAAAAGAATCCGGCAGCGGCTGTTCCGGGCAGCAGAGCCGGCATGCCGGAGCCGCGGCATGGATCCCCTGCCATAAAGGCGGTCGTGATGAAGGCTTTATCATATGACCCGGAAGCACGGTATCAGTCGGCGGAAGAATTTCGAAGGGCGCTGGTGTCCTGCAGAACTGCTGATTCAAAAAAAGCGCTGGAAACTGAAAGTGCAGGTTCACGGCACAGGAAGGGAATTCAGTTTTCGCTTATGGCGGGACTGGCGTTCGTTATCATTGCGGTGCTTGCCGTGGGAACATTTACATTGCTGTCCGGCAGGTCAGATGAGAATCCGGATACATCACATGTCGACAGCACAGGTACAGCGGCCGGTCCTGATCAGATGCAGAATAATGAAGATGTATCTGCAGCGAATACAGAAGCCGGTGTTCATGACGGGAAGAATGGCAATTCCACAGGCGGCGAAAGAGCCTCTTCTGCAGAGAAACCGGGAGATGGCAGCAATGCTGCTTCCCAGGAGAATTCAGCAGATGGAACCGGTTCTTCACCCGCAGAGGATATCGGAAGTGAGGAAGAAAGCGCTGCTGACAAGGGGAAGGCAGGGACGGTACAACCTGTAGAAAACGCGGAAATTGGAAGCTTTGTTCTGTTCGGAAACTGGGAACAGGATGCAGATCCGCAGAACGGGAAAGAAGAAATAGAGTGGATCGTGCTGGATCGATCTGAGGGAAGTCTTCTCCTCATAAGTAAATACGTGATCGACTATACTTCCTATGCCGGGGTGCGTACAGTAAGCACCTGGGAAAACTGTGCTCTGAGAAGCTGGCTGAATGAGGAATTCTTTGAGGAGGCTTTTTCAGCGGATGAGCAAAACAGAGTTATTACAAGTGAGGTGTCTGCAGAACCAAACCCCAGGTTCGGCACGGAGGCCGGCAGCAATACGGAGGACAAAGTGTTCTTATTGAGCATTGAGGAAGTGGAACACTATATCAATGAAAACCTCCTGACAGGATGTGAAGCGACAGCGTATACAAGGCAAAGCGGAGGCTTTTCAGAGGCTCTGTATGGGGATTTGATGTGGTGGCTGAGATCACCCGGACTCAATGAGAACTTTGTGGCGTATGTGAAGGATGATACGGAGATTCATATGGATGGATATCCGGAAACTTCATACCTTGGAGTTCGGCCGGTGATCCGGATCGAGCAGTAAAAAATTGCAGGAACCCCTCCGCTGACCCGATGATCTTCAGGAACGCCTCAGTGTTCTTGCTGCGCAGGTCTTTTTATCGGGAGTTCTTTTCGGAATTTCGGAACTTCCGATAAGATATCATCGCATGCATCCTTTTTATAAAGGGTGAACAGATTTTTTACGGTCCCGAGTGTAAACTTGAGCTGAAAAATAAATTTATGATCTGGTCTATAGTAAGACCATCAGCACAGGGCGGGAAAAAGACATGGCTGCTGTGAAGTACAGAAAATACAGGGCACAGCGTAAAGGAGCAGAGAGCGGTGGACGCTAACAGTTTTGAAACATTCTATATAAAAGATCAGATCGCCCGATGTGAGGATACAGAGGAACTCAGAAAAGTCATCCTGCCCATGATCAGGACCCAGCAGGATCAGTGGATTCGGAAAATCAACGAGATCGTTAAGACCAGCGGGTATTCAAAATCCGGTTTTGCAGAGCTCTGCGGTGTGAGCAGGGTGACGCTCGACAAATGGCTCAAGGGATCCATTCCGAAAAACCGGGAAACTTTTTTAAGGATCGGAATGGCTGCCCGATATGATGTCAGAAGGCTGGATCAACTGCTTCAGAGATACGGACAGTATCCGGCGTTATATTCCAAGAGCCTGGAAGACTGTGTGTGCAGGTATGTTATTGAGCGATATTGCGGCCGGGAGACAATTGCAAAGTATCAATACATTTTGCAGAGAATCAGAGAAAATATCGTCGGCAGCGGAAGCACAGACAAAAAGGACGCGGATACACTGGACATAGCTACAGAAGAATTTGATGAGAAGCTGTCTGAGATCCGGGATGACGATGAGCTGGAGATGTTCATTCTCGAGAACAGCGCAGTTTTTCAGACTGCATATCGTAAATTTTACAGCTATGTCATGATGTTCATCCTGGTGAATTATCCGGGGTTCCAGGGATCCGTGTATGAACTTGCAGAGGGGCAGGGGTGGTCATCCTCGCTGCGGCAATGTGTTTCTGCGATCCGGCAGAACAAGTGGTACCCGACAAGAAATAAAATTATTTCGCTGGGGCTTCACCTGAGCATGGACCACGAGCAGATCGATGAGATGTTCGCCCTCGCCCATATGGAGCCGCTGTGCGCAAAGAACATATTTGAAAGTGTCGTGATGTTCATTCTGGACGATGCCAATCTCAACAATATACTCGATACGGAATCGGAAGAGTATGATCCTGATGAGCTTTGCAGATATGCCCGGGATGTCATGCTGGATTTGAATCTTCCGGAAGTGGCTTCTTTCGTTTCAGAATTGTCGGAGATAGATGGTGATGTACAGTAAGATAGCAAATACTTTGATCGTAATTGAAAGAGGACTTTTGACGACGTACAGTCTGGATGACAGGGAATCGTGGACGGTCGGAAGAGCATCCGGAACCAATCAGCCGGATATCGCGCTGAATACACCGACTGTGAGCAGGCACCATGGGCAGTTTCGGAAAATGAACGGCATTTGGTTCTACCTGGATCACAACGGGAAAAACGGGACGGTCTACAACAGCCGGCATCTGGAGCCGGGAATCAAAGGAAGGGAAAAGCCCGTGATTCTTTCGGAAGGTGACATCCTTATATTTGGCGGAGGCAAAGAAGCCGTTGTTCATAGAAAAACTGTCTGGTCAATGTTTGTTACGAGGGTCTTTGACGGGGGCTTTAAGAGACTTGATACAGGATCGTTCTCTTCGATTGAAATCCGGGATGGAGAGGATGTCACCCGATACACGGATCCGGACAAAGGGACGGCTGTCATAAAGAAAAACGGGGTTGCGATCTATATGGGCGGATATGCCTATATATCCGGGGATTTGAGGATGACCGGACAGTGAGCCGGTCGAAAAAGCCGGATCGTTACGCAGGATACCGCACATGACCGGCGGTCCGTCCTGGTAACGAAGCGGCAGGAATGCTCTCGTACATGCTTAAGCAGTTTAAGGGAAGCGGAGCAGTCGGGCAGACGATTACATCCGCTGCGGAGGCCACAACGGATGGCCATGCGGGAACGCCGGGACGTTCCTGAAAGATTCATCTCAACGCGCGCGAATAAAAAAGAACAGGGTAACCCGATTCATACAATAGAATACAGAAAATGAGAACAGGAACAGTATCGAAGAGGAGGACTGTGATTATGAAAGAGCGTGCTTTAAATGGAGCTATTATAAGAGGATTTGCTGCAGTATGCATTTTTGCGGGTGTCATTATTTTCCAGACCGGCTGCGGCAGCAGAAAAGTGGATCTGGATAAGGCCGTTTCCGTAGAGTTCGGCGGTCTTGATGGGCAGGGGCAATGTACATGGGATATCGATTACGATTACCTGGCAGAGCAGTGTTCCGGAAAAGGAAAGAGTCCGATTGATGAATTAGCATTTGAGCTGCTGGCGGATGAAATCGATGGAACGGCAGCACCGCTTGACGGGCTGTCGAATGGTGACACGGTCAGGATCAATCTGACCTACGATAAAGATCTCTTCAAAAAGTATGATGTGGTGCTCACCGGAGGGAAAAATCTTGAGTTTAAAGTCTCCGGTCTTACGGAAGCCACAGAGGTGGATCCGTTTGACCCGATGGTGTTTGACGTGGAGAGCGGAGAAGGTATCTATATTGAATATACAGGTACTTCTCCTGAGCTCAGCGTTCAGATCCGGAATACATTGCCTCCGGACAACATTCTTTCCCAGGTCGCATACAGCGTGACGTCAGGGAACAGCGGCCATGTCAAAAAAGGCGATCAGGTAGAAATTACAGCCGCACTGCCGTATCAGCTGACCGAACAGGGATATGTGCTGACAAGCGAAGTAAAAGAGGTGACATGTCAGAAAGCGGCTGCCTATCTGACGTCACTTGATGAGATCGATGAGGATACATGGAATAAAATAAAGGCAGAATGCGACGACTACAAGACCGCTGAAATTGATAATCCGTCAGATTATGATCATTATGTTCAGGTGACGGGAGAAAATATCTCTTTCTATAACAGTACAGTGACATCTGACTTTAAATATGTGAAAGCATATTTTCTGACCTTGAAGGATGGACTGTCCAATACGTTTTCAAGCAGGACGCACAACTGCTTATACATCACATATACTGTCGATGTGGAAAATGCCCCGACTGTGGTCAGGGGACAGCAGTTTGCCGATGATGCGTGCGGCTGCTTCGTAGTAAAAGATCTCTATATGGATGCTGACGGAAACGTGATTTTTGATACGGGAATGATTGACAGTGAAACAGTGCTGAACAGATCCGAGGAGGAGCTTGTAAACAGCCGGGTGAAGAAGCAGGTGGATGAATATGTGCTGACGGAGACGGAATTGGGATGGAGCTGATGAGCGACAGGGATTCCATTCCATATTCTTCGAACGCAGGAGATTCGGGAACAACGAGGTATTCTTAATCACGCGGCGGTGCGGAACAAAAGTCTCAAAGAACGTGCAGGGGATTCCGGCAGAATGGTGAGTTCTGCCGGAATCCCCTGTGCTTTTTCAGTACTATATATCAGTCTTGACGGGGAAGTGGTATAGTAAAGATATGTCATCGGAACCGCTTCGCGAACCCGATGATCATAATTCGGCTTGCTTCGCGAGCCTTTTTATCGAAAGCTGCGTTGCAGCTTCCGATAAGATCTATCATCGGAACCGCTTCGCGAACCCGATGATCATAATTCGGTATGATCACAGAACCGGTGTAAAACAGGCTGATGGCATGATGATGCTTCTTAACGAAAGACTTTTATAACAGGGGGAGCTGTATGGTCAAAGCAGAGTTGTCGTATAATCCGTACCTGCAGGAGACGAAGATCCGGTTCAACGGACGGAGTCCGCGGGTCAACAGCAGGGTGGAGATGTATCTGAAAGAAAAACTGCATGACTGGATCGAAGAACTTCCGGAGATCTTCCGGGATGAGATGAACGGTTATGATTTTGATTTGGATTTCTCGGGAACGAAGAATGATTATGAGGATCTGAAAAAGGCCTTTGAAAAGGCCTTGGAAAAGGAAAAAAAGGGGGCGGGAGTCAGTAAGCCTGAGGTCAATATCTTTCTCAGGAATGAGATCGGCGGGCGCGAGGAAAAGCTTGAAAAGATCGAAGAGCTGATGAACTGGCTCACAAAATCTCCGAAAAGACTTTATGATCTTGAGGAAGTTCAGAAAGAAAACCCGGATCTTTTTGGGGGAACATATGAGTATATAGTAATGCATGGCAGCGAGAAGGATGAGAATGCATTTGAGAATCTCAATGTATCCGTTGAAAATATTACGGATCTTAAGACGCTGAAAGATACGAATCTTTGCTACACCCCAATTCTTTATGTTATAGATGATAATTCTCTCGAATTTCTTGTAAAAGATATTTTTGATCTTCGTGAGAAATTGGGAGATCAGCTGCCCAGACAGCTCTTTTTCCGCATCAGTAAAGAGCTGGATAAGGAAATGATCATTCATGAATTGAACGATCTGGGTATTTCCAATCCGCAAATCGTAGAGAGTGCGGAGAATGAGAGCATTCAGCGCTATCTGCTTATCTATCCCTGTACGGAAAGCATACAGAGGGTGATCACTCTTTTCAGGCAGGGGATTTCTGAAGTCCGCGGCGTTCTGGAGGAGCAAAATGAGAGGATGGAACGCTCGAATCGCATGGTACATACGCAGATCAAATATATTGATGATCAGCTGCAGCTTCTCAGGGATGCACAGGATAAGTTTAAGAATCCTGAGAGAGAGGATTATAAATCAAAGTTCCTGATGGAGAAGGCCGGCCTGATATCCGGCATCAGTACGTGGAGAAACAGAAAGCTCAGTACAGCTGTACTGGTGGAAGCGAAAGCTTATGCACAGGATCTGAGCAGTTTTGTGCAGAGGCAGTATAGTCATTATGCACAGAGCATGAAGGAAATTTTCATGAAAGAAATCGGGAATACGAAGGATACCTGTTACGAATGGTATGCTTCCGGGCAGGTCGATCTCGATTTCAAAGCGGACGATGTGCCGATACCTGATTTCGGATATTATGCGATGGATTTGATCTTTGACACGCTCATGACCATGCATGAGCAGGTCTTCGTACAGCAGGAGGAGGATCTGGTCGGCAAGTTGTTCAGAAAGGGAAATGTAAATCAGGACAAAATAGTGCCTCAGAACGTGTTTTATTTTCATAAATGGCGCGAATATGCCGCATCCAGGGTCTCTGCCCGGGCGGAAGCGCTGGAGGCGACCTGCACGCAGAAGCTTTCTGAGTATTTTGAAAGACTCATTGCCGCCTACGATCAGCATCTGGAGATGATAATCGCGCAGAGCGAAGCATATAAAGATGAGAGGGCTTCTCAGCTCTCGGGGGAGGAGAGGAGCCTGCAGAGAGACAGTGACTGGTTAAGTCGGTTTTCCGAGTTCGTAAAGAAACTGGAGAGGGACTGATATGGAAGAGTACAAAAGAGCTGTGGAAGATTACATTTATGTTCCCGGGATCACATTGGAGAACAAGCTGGAAATCACCGAGGAAAAGCTTCGGAAAAAATACCTCAGCCGTCTTACGGAGATGGAGATCGCGCGGGATTACCTGGCGTTATATATTGAAGAGGATCGGGAGAATAAGCTTAAGGAGAAATTAGAGGAGGATCTGATCGACAATGTCCGTCTGTATCACATCACGAAGATGGTCTATAAGACCGGTGAGTCCATAACGGATAAATTTACAACGGTCTTCCATACGCTGTCCCCCTACGAAACTACGGCCTTTATCGTTCTGGATTCCGACGGGGAGAAGACTAATTTTTACGTTGGCGTTCGGAATAATGAGAAGGATGAGGAGCGGAAACGCTCAACGGTCACGATCGGAGAGACGCTTAAGAGCACGCTGAACGGTCAGTTTCCGGGCATTCGGATAGATAATATCGATCGCAAGAAGACGCAGCGTATTTCTGAGAAGATTTTCAGACAGAAAAACGTTGCCTCTGTCAGTATTGTCGGAGACGCAAAATCTTCGAAAGACCGGAAAAATGAAGTATTTATCCAGGGGCTCGAGAAACTTGCCCTGACAATGCAGGGCAGGAAGTATATGGCGATAATCATGGCGGAGAACCTGTCCCTGCGAGTCTCAATACAGACACTTCGAAAAGAGTATCAGGATCTGTATACAAAGCTGTCTGAGCTTCAGAATGTTCCGTTATCCGGAACTGCGTCAGATTCAAAATCCGACAATAAATCGTTCTTTGAACTGAATGGAAAACAGAAGGAAGCAATGATCGGCGGCACGATCGGGGCGCTGGCCGGTGCAATCGGCGACGCTGCGGTCGGTGCAATCGGCAATCCTTTTGGATTGTATGCGGGTATCGGTGCGATGTTTGGCAATTTTATCGGTGCGCTTGCGCCGGGTGAGCAGAAATCTTCATCCGATTCTTCTGCGATGTCGACAACCCTGGAGAATAAGGCAGTCACAGATCTGATGAAATATCTGGACGATGAGATCAGGCGGACAGATGAGTTTGACAGCTACGGAATATGGAATGTTGCAGGGTATTTCGTCTCCGATGATATGCCGACAGTGGAGATCGCGGCAAGTAATTATCGGTCGCTGATGAACGGAGAGACGTCCGGAAGAGAGATATCCGCTCTTAATTTCTGGCGGAAAGGCAGCCCGTCTCTTAACGGAAGATTTGAGGACCTGATGTCTCCACTGTCGAGATTTACGCATCCGGGATTTATATATGGTAAGAAGGACGGCTTCAATACATATGTGGATGCATCTTCCGTTATCAGCGGAAAAGAACTTGGGATCCATCTGGGATTTCCGAGATCGTCGATTGCAGGGCTTCCGGTCCTTCAGCATGCGGAGTTTGGAAAAGAAATTGTATATGATCTGCAAAATGCAGAGAAGGACGAGGAGAAGCATCCGGATACCTATATAACTCTTGGGCGGTTGTACGATATGGGACTGCTTACACAGAAAAGGGTGACGCTGGATACAAAGAGCCTGGGAATGCATGCATTTGTCACGGGGACTACGGGATCAGGGAAAAGCACAACGGTATATCAGATGCTTAAAGAGCTTCATCATGACGGAATTCCCTTCCTCGTTGTGGAACCGGCCAAAGGGGAATACAAAGATGTGTTCGGAAACTGGCCGGGAGTCAAAGTGTTTTCAACGAATCACAAGATTGCTCCTCTTCTTAAGCTGAATCCGTTCGAATTCCCGGAATCGATTCATGTGCTTGAGCACATCGATGGGCTTGTAGAGATATTCAGCGCGTGCTGGACAATGTATGATGCGATGCCTGCACTCTTTAAAAAAGCAATTTTGCGTTCTTACGAGACGATCGGATGGGATTTGTGCGCTTCCGTTTTTGAGGGGGAAGGGAAAAAATATCCGGATTTCCGGATTCTTGTCGACCAGCTGAACGGTCTGATAGATGAATCGGAATATTCCGCGGAAGTCAAGTCGAATTATCGCGGCGCTTTGATCACGAGGGCAGACTCTCTGACAGTGGGCCTGAATAAGGTTATTTTTACAGATGAACGGACACCGTATGCGGATCTGTTTGACAGGAGCTGTATTCTGGATTTAAGCCGCATGAAATCGATGGAGACAAAATCCCTGATCATGGGGCTTATGGTCTATATCCTGAATGAGTATCGCATGCATCAGAAGAAAGGGAACAATGAGAAGCTTAAGCATGTGACTGTTCTGGAGGAGGCGCATAACCTGCTGAAGAATACATCGATGGGACAGTCCTCTGAACTTGTCAGAAAATCTGTTGAGATGCTTACACAGACAATCGCGGAGATCAGAACGTATGGAGAGGGATTTATAATCGTCGATCAATCCCCGTCTTCGGTCGACATTGCGGCAATCAAAAATACGAGCACGAAGATCATTCATCGAACACCCGAGGTAAATGACAGGGAGGCTGTCGGCAGATCAATCGGACTGGATGACGATCAGATGAATGAGATTTCCAGACTGCCGACCGGTGTAGCGGTTGTTTATCAGAATGGCTGGATGGGGCCGGTGCTCACGAAGGTCGATAAGCAGGGTGATCGTACGGAAGTGTATGTGAATAAAGTTCCTCAAAAAGTCAAGCTTCAGAAGGAAGCCAGGACCGAATTGATTTCTATGCTGATGCAGCCATGGTTCAAGAGAGAACGTATTAGGGGACTGGAATTAGCGGAAGATCTCAGGATGACGGATCTCGGGCCGGATGACCGCAAAATGATAGAGAAGTATGTGGATTATTACATAACACATCTGGGTAGTATGCCTTGGGAGGAAGCAGATATTCCGAAACTCAGGGACTGTCTGAAGGCGGTCCTGCAGATTTCAGAGAAAGAGATGATTGCATTTTTAGCAACAGAGGGTGATATCGAAGCGCTGCGGGAGGAAGTGAAAAGGAAAACAAAGGGCTTATCAGACGGGGAAATTGAGAAAATCTTGAAAAAACTGAAGATATTGAGAAGTTCGATCAGAAAAAGAGTGAACTGTCGTCGGATGAACTGCGGGAGAAATATCGGGAGCTCAATAAGAATTTCAAGGCAGAGCTTGCCCCTGTAGACGGAGGGTATGGTGAAAAGCTGCCGGATCGGAAAATAGAGGCTCTTGATCATGTTATGGAGCAGGTCATAGAGGATGATTCTGCCGGGAATAAGGAAGGTACATCTGCATTCCGTAAAGTGAACCTGGAAAAAGAGATGGAGAAAATTAAATATGAAGCTGCGTTTACGACGATTGACAATGTTTCCAGGTATTTTTCGGGGGAAATCAGCATAGGGGAAATGGCTCGGAACATTTTTGCCAGGCTCGAAAGTCTGGCTGCAGAGGCAAGGGTATTTATAACGGAGGCTGTCGCTGAAAAGATCCGTCCTTCTGTTTATAAAATGATCGGGTCTCTGAGAGAGCTCGGACTGCCGGAGGAAGCGGTTTCGGCGGTCAGGGAATGCTTTGAGAGTCTGGTTGCATTTGCGGAGGGAAAAGCAGATATAAGAGAGCTCGGTTATGATCTTTCCATTCTTATTGAGGACATATTGATTGGCAGGTTCGGGGAGGTCATTGAAAAAAAATGCGGTCGTACCTGGGGATATTTGGTGTTATTGGCTTTTACTGCAGCTGTGGATAAAGTACTGTCCGGAATAAACGCTGAAAATGTGCAGGCAGCTGCAGAGAAGATGCGGGAATTTGCTAAAAGCGCGATTGACGCAGTGGCAGCGGTTTCGGTTGAAGGAGCAATCAAAGTCAGGAGCGCAATTAATACCTTCTTCAGCGAGAACGGCGTGGTACTGTGATGAAGGATGAGTATGGGAGGTATGTGCGGCTGAAAAGAGTCATTCGAGGCATTTCGCCAGTATGCAAAAATCCCTTTGGGGAGGAGGAATAATTTATGTTATCAGAATGGGAAGCCGTCCGGAAAAGAATATCCTGCCGTTCCTTTGAGGAGCGTTTCATAGAGGCGGAGACGCTGCAGAAACTGAAGGAATATGTGGAGGAGCTGAACGCGGAATCGGGGCTGCACTTTCAACTGTTCTCCTCGGCGGAGACCGGAAAACCGGCAATCAAAATGAACGGCGCGATGTTCAGCGGCCGCGTCTATACTTTTGCTGCGCTGGTCGGCGGGAAGGATCCGGGATCCTCCGAGAAGGTCGGATATTACGGGCAGCGGCTGGTCCTCTATGCGACACAGCTCGGCCTCGGCACCTGCTGGGTCGCAAGCACCTATGATTCGAAATCAATCACGGTGGATGTGCCGAGTGGTGAAAAGATCTGGGACGTGGTACCGATCGGATACGCCACGGCGAAGATCCCCCTGAAGCAGAAGACGATCCGCGCGATGATCCGCAGGTCTGACAGGAGTCTGACACAGTTCCTGGAGTCTGATATGGGATATAAGGACGTGCCGGAGTGGGTCCGAAAAGGAATTGAAGCGATTCTGCTCGGCCCTTCCGCAGTGAATCAGCAGTGCATCAACATTGGCTTTAAGGATGGTAAAGTCACTGCAAGGATCTGGAAAGACGGCCGGGGGCTGCAGTATAACGATCTGGGAATTGCGAAAAAACAGTTCGAGGTCGGTGCGGCGGAAGCCGGTGTGAAGGGGCATTTCCTGCCGGGTGACGGAGCGGAGTTCGTTGTGGAGCAGGGGGTGTGAGCGTACTCCATCATACCGAAGCCTGCTAATGGAGAGATCGTATAAGTTGTGGAGCAGAGGGTGTAAGCGGACAATCTCCATGCCGCAGACAGCTTATAGCTTATGGAGGATCGTATAAAATGAAAAAAACAGATCTTATAAGACTCGCTATGCTATCTGAGACGCTTGAACTGGACGAATCCGCCAGACGGAGCCACAAGGGCAGCTATATCCGGCTTTCGGACGGTGTGACCCGATATCAGTTCTCGGGAACCGGAAAGGGACTTGTCATTCTGGTGCACGGGTTCTCCTCGCCGTATTTCATTTATGATAACCTGTATGATATTCTGGTCCGGGACGGATACCGGGTACTTCGCTATGACCTGATCGGCCGGGGACTCTCAGACCGGCCTCCCGGAGAGCGGTTCAGTCTGGTCGGGACTTCCATGGGAGGCATCATCGTGACGAGGTATGCGGAGACGTATCCGGAGAGCGTTGAGCGTCTGGTCCTTCTTGCGCCGGCTGTCATGGACACATTTAAAGCGCCTGCCGTCATGAAGCTCTGCACCGTTCCGGTCATCGGGCCGAAAATCTTCTGCACGGCGGCACCGGTTGCCATCATCACGCGCAGCGCGGATGAACTGCGGCTGGCTTCCGAGGATGAAAAGTTCCGATATATAAAGCGGTTCGCGGATTTTGCCAGATATAAAGGATATATGAGGGCGCTGTGCTCCTCGCTTCGGGACTGCATCCTGGATTACGATACGGCCATGGAGGCCTACAGGGCGGTCGCGGCGTCTGGGATTCCCATGCAGGTCATCTGGGGGACGGACGACCGCACGATGCCGTATTACCAGATGGAGAGGATGCGGGAGGTGTGCCCGGATGCGGAATACGTGACCTATGACGGGGCTTACCATATGTTCGTGTATGATGAGGCGGAGAGGACGGCCGGGGACATCGAGCCCTTCCTGACTGCTGACGCAGAATTCTCGTGATTTGGGTTATGAGATGACTGAGCAAAGTGAGACCCGGCTCTTACATGGTCTGCAGTCCCGTGTCAGAGATTAAAGCTTCCGTCGGATCGCAGCGGCGCAAAAAGAAAGGTGCTTGCAGCCTTCGCGGCGTGGCAGGAACGCGAAGCGTTCCCGATAAAGAAAAATACAGCGTCCTGCAGATTGTCTGCAGGACGCCGTATTTTTTTGAAAAAAGTCTTGATAAGTATATCTTTGCTTAAGCCGCCGGAGCAAGCTCCTCTTCCGTATCCGCAGGCAGCTCGTCATAAGCGTTGATCGCTTCCATTAGCCGGTTCTCGACATCCGCGCGCATGTAGAGCCCATCCTCATTTTTTTCGAGTCCGTTGAAATTCATACTGACGATGACCGGCGGCTCCTCAAGCGAAAGTGAGGTGAGATTCCGGATCTGGTCGGTGCTCTGGTAGAAAAGGTTCACGGCGCAGAATTCTTCTCCGTCCTTCTCCCAGATCTCAAAGACCAGCTTGAAGCCGATCGGTGTTTTCCTCTCGAGCGTCTCAGGCAGACTGTAGTCCTGTACCTGCATCGCCGCAAGGATTCCCGCGATGTTCGAATCATGTCCGCACAGGAAGGTGAAAATGCGGCCTTCCGCATTGAGTTCGGAATAGATTTCCTGCAGCAGCGGATGA
>CADABA010000030.1 GCA_902785985.1 uncultured Lachnospiraceae bacterium | reverse complement strand
GTCCTTAAAATAAAGCGTTTCCCGCATCCCTTTCGGCATCTGGTCGATGAAGCAGAAAATGCATCGGTTGCAGCAGTTGCGGTAATCATCCATGAGAGAACTCTCGAATTCTATTCCGAGATCTTCCCAGGACTCTTTCTCGATCTCAAGCAGAGTCTCCTCTCCGTTTTCCTCCCGGATCAGCACATTGACCAGCTCGTCATTCATGAGATACCGATAATCAAAGACATCTTCGACCGGTGTACCGTTCACGGAAATGAGATACATGCCCGGCAGAACGCCCAGTTCCCAGGCTATACTGCCCTCCTCTACATTTTTGATTCTGTGTCCATCCCGCCGCATGATGTCCCCTTCAATGCGAATTCCGCCTGTGTTTTTTGTGACCCGCCCGCTCTCCTGCCCGGTATACGTAAAGCCCACGTTTTCTTTCCCGGATTTTCCGGGATCTGCATCCCGTGAATTGTGCGCGAGAAAAGAAGCAGGGATAATGATCCCCGGAGCCTCGGAATATATATGCAGGATTTTCTCAGTATATTAGTTAATTTACCATCAGAACCTGTTTTTGTAAACTTTAAGCAGCCGACAAATAGAGATTCCCTGTGAACAGCTCCCGTCAATTATTAGTTTTTTCCGTACTCTGTATTGTTGGCTGAGACTCATTTTGAGCCAAACATGGAACTGTTGCCATTCTCATCCTTGTTTAAAGAGCCGATTTATGTTATAAACTAACATAGGTATCCATATACGTCGGAATTCAGAAGACTACAGGTCTCCCCGGCACTGCATGCTTCTCATTTCCGGTCTCACAGATGAGCCATACTTTTCTCGGAGGATGTTTAATGGCAATTATAGATAATCATAAGATCCAGATACCGATCGCTCCTCTTAAAATTGCATATCTCAGCGGAAGCCATGAGATGGCAAAAGCCGTTGACAACAGCCTGGTAAAGGCGCGCAGGGCAATGGCAGGCAGGATCAAGGAAACGAACTCTCTCTCCGGCTATATCGAACCCACCTATCTCGTCGACACGCACTATGCCCGCTTCGGCACAGGCGAGGGCAAGGTCAGGATCAACGACTCAGTCCGCGGCTGCGATCTGTTCATCCTCGGTGATGTTACAAATTATTCCGTGACCTACAAAGTCTGCGGCCGTATCAATCATATGTCACCTGATAACTATTTCCAGGATCTCAAGAGGGTCATTTCCGCAGCTAACGGCAAGGCGCACAGGATCAACGTTGTGCTCCCTTTCCTCTATGAAAGCCGTCAGCACAGGCGTACCGGCAGAGAGTCTCTCGACTGCGCGCTTGCCCTGAAGGAGCTTGCGGATTACGGCGTATCCAATATTATTACATTTGACGCACATGACCCGCGCGTAATGGATGCCATTCCTCTTCTCTCCTTTGACAATTTCATGCCGACCTACCAGTTCCTGCGCGCGCTGCTCAAATCTGTACCGAACCTCAGATTTGATAAAGAGCACTTTATGGTCATCAGCCCCGACGAGGGTGCTACCGACCGCGCGGTCTACTTCTCAAACATTCTGGGCGCTGATATGGGCATGTTCTATAAGAGACGCGACTACTCCAGGATCGTGAACGGAAAAAATCCGATCGTGGCCCACGAGTTCCTCGGCGATACTGTCAAGGGTAAGGACTGTGTGATCATTGACGATATGATCGCTTCCGGCGGTTCCATGCTCGATGTCTGTCGGCAGATCAAAGCACGCGGTGCAAACCGGGTCTTTATCTGTACGACCTTCGGACTTTTCACAGAAGGACTTGAAAAGTTCGATGAATTCTATGAGAAGGGCATGTTCACCAAGCTGATCACGACGAACCTCACATATCGTCCGCCGGAACTCATGAAGCGTGACTACTATGTGACCGCCAACATGTACAAGTACATGGGGAACATCATTGATACGCTGAACCACGATCTCTCCATGGAGCGCGTAAAGAGCACAACGCATAAGATCACCAAGATCCTTGAAAAGAAGAATCGGATCCACGATGTGACCGGCTCCAGACTGATCGTCTCAGACTGAACGTGATCGGTACAATCCTGATACGGCTGACGAACCGGCCAGCAGCGGGAGTTTCTTTCTGCTTCCGTCAGGAAAATCATCATGACCAAACTTCAAGAACGCCTCAGCGTTCTTGCCGCGCCGCGCATGGTGCGAAGCACCTTCCTCCGTTTATCTCAGTGGGGGATTGAAACCCGCCACTGAGACGAGCAGGATATTGACCTATCCCCCGCTTATAGAAGCGGGGGTCTTCCCCACTGAGATAAAAGGAACCCGCGCCGAACTCCCACGGTGCGGGTCTTTTTTATTCTTCATCGCGCTTTTCCTCGCACTTCCGTCATGAGATACACGCGCAAAGTGAAACTTGCCTTTATCGTGAGTACAATCTCGCGATGAAGAATAAAAGCCTCAGCTACACAATGCTCAGGCACGGCGGATCACCTTACGTGCGCAGTGGAAGGCGCTTACGCGCCACGCACGTCGCGGCAGGAACGCTGAGGCGTTCTTGA
This sequence comes from uncultured Lachnospiraceae bacterium, assembly GCA_902785985.1. GTDB lineage: Bacteria > Bacillota > Clostridia > Lachnospirales > Lachnospiraceae > Chordicoccus. The sequence goes on along the minus strand of CADABA010000030.1, from coordinate 15,892 downwards.
ACTCATGCGACATAAAAAAGAGATTTCCGCGCAGATACGCGGAAATCTCTCTTTATATGAACCGTTATATCAGAAGACCTGATCAGTCTTCGCTGCCTTCCTGCAGCTGCTCCTGACGAGCCTTGATCTCCTTCTCCTGGACATCAGCCGGAGCCTGCTCATATCTTGCGAACTCGTAGGAGAACTCTCCCTGTCCACCGGTCATGGAGCGAAGGACTGTACCGTATCCGTCCATTTCCTTCTGCGGAACTTCCGCCTCAACGATCGTATTGCCCTTGTGATCCGGGTTCATTCCCATGACGCGGCCGCGGCGCTTGTTCAGATCGCCCATGACGTCGCCCGTGAATTTATCGCGGACTTTGACTTTAAGGCTGATGATCGGCTCAAGAAGAACCGGACCTGCTTTCAGGAAGCCTTCCTTGAAAGCCATATGTGTAGCTGTCTTGAACGCCTGCTCGGAGGAGTCTACCGGATGATAAGATCCGTCGTAGAGAACAGCCTTTACACCGACGACCGGATAAGCCGCAAGCGGTCCCTTGGCTACGCTCTCGGTGAGTCCCTTCTCAACAGCCGGATAGTAGTTCTTCGGGACAGCACCACCGACGACTTCGATACCGAATTCATACGGCTTCGACTGATCGCCGCTCGGCTCAAAGCGCATCTTGACATGTCCATACTGTCCGTGTCCGCCGGTCTGCTTCTTATACTTACCTTCTACATCAGAATTCTTTCTGATCGTCTCACGGAAAGCGACCTTCGGTGTATCGAGATCAATGTCGACCTTGTAACGCTCCTTCAGCTTGCTCTTGATGATCTCGAGCTGCTGCTCGCCGATACCATAAATCAGGGTCTGGCGGTTCGCGGAGTCATTTACGACCTTAAACGTATTGTCTTCTGCGGCAAGCTTGGAAAGCGAGGAAGCGATCTTATCTTCGTCACCCTTCTTGACAGCCTTATATCTCTTGACAGTATACGGAGTAGAAAGCTTTGTTCTGGCAAATGTGACCGGGTTTGCCTTAATGGACAGAGTATCGCCTGTATTCACATCGCCCAGTTTGGCCAGAGCTCCGATGTCGCCTGCGAAGAGCTCGGGAACTTCCTGAGACTTGTTGCCGGTCATGATATAAAGCTTGCCGAGACGCATCTCGGTTTCCTTCTGAACATCATAAAGTGTATCATCAGATTTCAGAACGCCGGAGCAGACCTTGATAAAGCTGTACTTACCGATGAACGGGTCAGCGATCGTCTTGAAGACATACGCAGATTTCTGCTTCTGGAAATCAAAGTTCGCCTCGAAGATTTCGTTGGTCTTCTGAAGGATACCGTTGCATGCACGCTGTGTCGGATCCGGGAACATCTCAACGATGTCATCCATAAGATTTGCAACACCCTGCAGATTGACCGGAGATCCCATGCTGACCGGTACGATTGCGCAATCGCGCATATTCGTTGCGAGCGCCATGGCGATTTCCTTCTCAGAGAACTCTTCACCGCTGAAGTAACGATCCATGAACTCTTCACTTGTCTCCGCTACAGACTCCATCAGGGACTCTCTGTAGGATTCAAGGTACTCCTGAAGATGTTCCGGAACTTCACACGGAACCTTCTCCTGCTTATTTACGAAACGGCGTCCTGTCTGCTTGACAATGCTGACATAGCCGACAAATTTTTCGTTTTCACGGATCGGCATATGGATCGGAGCGACTTTCTTGCCGTACATGTCCTGAAGATTCTCAACGATCGTGCGGTAAGAAGCGTCGTTATTGTCCATATTGGTGATAAAGAACATACGCGGAAGGTTTCTCTCCTCGCAGAGTTCCCAGGCCTTCTCTGTACCGACTGTGATGCCGTCCTTTCCGGAGATGACGATGATAGCGGCATCTGCAACACCTGCAGCCTGCTCTACTTCGCCGACGAAGTCAAAATATCCGGGTGTATCAAGAACATTGATTTTGACTTTATTCCACTCTACCGGGACAACGCTTGCGCCGATGGAGAATTTTCTTTTGATTTCTTCCTTATCGTAGTCGCTGATGGTATTTCCGTCTGTCACGGTACCCATACGGCTCGTAATGCCGCCAAGGTAAGCCATCGCTTCTGTAAGTGTCGTCTTACCCGACCCGCCATGACCAAGAAGCACAACGTTTCGGATTCTGTCAGTTGTATAAACGTTCATAGTAACCTCCAAAAAACATTCTTCGACTATTCTACTAAAAGAATATCGTTTTTTCAAGTATTATGGCTTGAAATGGCTTAAAATCGTTGCCGGCAGAAAAAGCCTGCGCTCATGACTCACAGCGCAGGCTTTTATATCTTCCTTATTTCTTATGTACTGATTTTATATCCAAGGCCCCTTACATTGCGAATATATCTCGGCTCTCTTGAGTCATCCTCAATTTTGTCACGCAGATGCGAAATATGTACCATGATCGCATTCTCATAGTTTTCATAAAGCATCCCGTTGACTGCCCTGCAGATATCCGACTTTGTGAAGATCTCCCCGGGATGCCTCATCAAAAGTCTCAGGATCTTGAATTCATTGATTGTCAGGTGAATGGTCTCCCCGTTTTTCAGAAGTATTAGAGATTCATTGTCAAGAACAAGATCGCCGACCCGCAGCTCATTGTACTCTTTTTCAGACGTCTCAGACAAATTCCATTTTCTGTATCTTCTTATAGCAGCATTGACACGTGAGACAGCGATCAGCGGATTAAACGGTTTCTTGATATAATCATCCGCCCCGTTGTTCAGCACCAGGATCTGCTCCTCATCATCTTCATGTCCGGAAATGATAACGATCGGCGCAAAAGTCTGCTTGCGTATACAGCGGATCGTATTCATATTCTCCCTGATATCAGATTTAAGCCCAAGGATAAGGCAGTCCGGATTCTCCTCAGCAGCAACCTCCGCAGCCCCGGCTTCATTGCTTTCATACACTTCAAAATGACTACCAACCAGATACATACGGAGGAGGCTTGATACCTCTCTGTTGTTTTCTACTATCAATATTTTAATATTTTCTTCCTGCATGGCCCGATTCCTCCGTTTCTATAAACCCTTGCGGCACTGTCGAAAAAATCCACATGTCGGTTCGCTTCATCGCTAATTCAGGTTTTTCTTACGATAAAAACAGTGTAGGATTCAGATCAACGTCATCTGACATCTTCCAGACCGAATCGAAAACGCATACTCGCGTGCTTTAGCATCCGTACAATGCTCCGATGGAGCATTGTACGGTCAACAGAATATCTCAGGGAAAATTGATACCCGCTGCTGAGACGAGCAGGATATTGTCTTACTCACCGCTTGCGTAAAGCGCGGGATTTCTCACACTGAGCTATATGATTTCGCCTGTACCTCATAAAGCACGGCAGATGTTTCCTTCTCTGTAAATAATGTAAGTACCTTTAATTTTCATCACATTACTATGTTATTTTATTTATAACATATAGAAGGACACAAAAAAGACACTAAAGCTTAAGAATTTTCATTTTTTTAAGAATATCTGAAATCTTTATCCCAAACACCTCGGTGCACCTGCCGCGCATACGTACGGAGCACTTTTCACTTTTCGCGGAACAGATTCCCTGAATTGCCGAAAAAAAGACCGCCGGCTTACGCCGGCGATCATAATCACTTACCCGTTGTTCATTTTTCTGCTCACCGCTGAGCTCAAGTCTCGCTCGCGAGGTGTCACTGCGTAGCCTCAGGGATCACAGTCGGGGCCGTCTGCGGCTCGGCGTCGGAATCTGTCATGGCCTGATCCAGTTCCTCTTCCGTTCCCTCCCAGACAAGCACGCCCTGCACAAGATACCGGTTTTCCGTCATACTTCCTATACAAGTCGTCAATGTAAGAATTCTGCAGGTATTGTCAATTTTCTCTGCAAGCTCTGTGCGGATATTTTTATCCATTGAGTGTACGTGAATAATATCGTCAAGGTACTGCGCAAATACTTTCGGGTCACTAAAATCGAAGGAATTCAATATATGTCTGTCATCATAAATATATGAAGCAAAGACCTCATAAATCCGGATCTTGTCCTCGGTATAGATATAAATGAACGGATTCTGTTCAAAAAATTCCGGATCCTCATAATAATGAAGATTCTGGAACATACTGCCATTCCGCATATTATGTCCGTATACCACCGTATTCGGATCCGTAAAATTTTTGGAATTTCCGCTTTCTGTATAAATACAGCCTGCGAATCTGTCCCCCTTATACATATCGTGGTTCAGGTAAAAGAGATCATCCGTCGCACTTTGGGCAATCGGATAATCAATGTTCGTATTCGGTATACGGATCCAGGCATAGAGTTCATCATTGATCGCCTTGAGTTCCGTAAAGTCTATCGGATTCCCCAGGCCGGAAAAGATCCCGTCCGGAAGCTTCGCCGCCTCTCCGTCGCGTTCTCCTGTAAATTCCGCTGCCTCAATTTCTTCTGCTGTCTCTGTGGGTTCCGGTTCAGGCGTTTCTTCAGGCGTCACAGCGACGGAAGCCGCAGCTTCCCTGTAGTCCTTCTCCGCTTTCCAGTCAGAATACAGTCTGTAGGCAACAAAGCTCAGGCATGCAAATATCCCTAACAATGCAAAAATGAAGACAATTCTCCAGACTGCTCTTCTTTTTTCTTTCTTTTCATCCATAATGAAAGCCTCCGCACGTTTCAAAAGGCTGCCAGGCCGTTTGCTCCGACAAGTGATCAGGCTGAAACTTCGCTCCCGCACACCTCGCAGATTGTATTTCCGGATGTAAGATATGTGTTGCAGTACGGGCATCTTTTCCGGGATTTTTTTGTATCCTCCTGATAAAGGATCACTATTTTTTTCTCATCTTCATCACCGGCATGATCGCCTGATCGTCCGCCCGATTTCGGTTTCTTTGATGATGATTTTTTCTTTACAGAGGCACTGTCCTCCCCTTTAGGGCCCGCAGTCTCCGAAAACTCCCCGGATACAGGAGGTTTAATGATTTCTCCGCCAGACCCGTCCTCACCCGGGCGTGAGAGAGCAGAATCTGCAGGTGATGCCGATCCGGGTGACATTCTGTCCGGATGCAGCTCTTTTCCTTCAGAGGGATCCGTTCTTATTATTCCATTTCCATCATCTTTTAACTCAATCTTCTTCCTGAATATTTCTTTAAAGACCATGCTTAATACAAATATAATGACAGCAATACCGATCACATACCCGATTAACTGCATCTGCGCCCCCTTCCCGTAATCCCGTGTGCTTTCTTTTTTACACTGGATACATACACATGACAAAAAGCAATGCCTTCGAATTATTCTTTCGGTTTTCTCTCCCGTGACTGCCTCATGGTTCACCCGAACTGATAAAGATTCCACTGTGCCCGTGAATAAGGCCTGTCAGCCGCCTCCTCCGTCCAGCTCAGATTCTCCCTCGTAGATCAGCTGACCGGCCATCGTCACATCATCATCGCCGAACAGCAGCCAGTAGTAGTTGTTTTCTATGATCGTTCGCGACATAAGCAGCTTATTCTGAACGACCCGGTTCATCGAATCGACATAGTTCTCATCGACCGTCTCCCCTTCATTCGGATAAAAGACTCCGTCGCCCGAATCATAAATGCCTTTTTCCGTCTTCCACTCCATAGAATTCCACAGCACAAGGGGCACTGCATTGGAAAACACATCTCTTCCGACCATGAGCCTTGAATCGAATTCCAGACCAAACAGATTTGAGAGCGTCGGAAGGATATCCAGGCTGTAAGTCGGCGATGAAATCTCGACTGCCATATCCTTGTATTCATTCTCCAGACATCCTGACCAGAGAATCAGGTTGTTCTTATCCCGATTCCATACATCATGATGATCTGCTTTCAGAAGATCATCAATATAATCATGATCATTCCCCCATGCTTCACCTGAACCCAGACCATACGGATAGTGGTCTCCGATCAGCATAATGACCGTGTCATCTGCAATACCCGCCTCCTCCAGCCTGTTCACAAGGATTGCCAGGGCATTCTCAAGCTCCATCTGATAGCAGATATAATACTTCGTCGTCTCTTCATACTGATCGCCTACAATCGCATTGACCTGATCATAATAAAGGCTGACATACGGACTGCTCTCCTTATAGGGAGCATGGCCGCTCAATGTCATGTAGTATATATTGAACGGCTGTTTATTGATGTAAAGGTCAACGGTCGCATTCATCATCATCGTATCTGATGAATAATGAGCACCGGTCAGTGCTCCCATTCCGGTCTCATTGGCGACCCACTGATTGTACCCCAGGTTCTCATGTGTATTCTGCCTTGAGTAGTAATCATATGAGCCATTATGGAACGCACAGCTGCTGTATCCCAGTCTCTGCAGCTGATTTCCCATCGTAAAGTAATTATTGTTTCCGGAAGTCAGGATCATGGAATCATCGCCCCACTGCGGAGCCAGTCCTGTCATGATCGCAGTCTCTCCGGTCGTCGTGCTTCCGCCCCATTCAGGCGCATAAAAATCCGAAAAATAAAAACCGTTATGCGTCAGTCGATAGAGCACCGGCGTCAGTTCCGGTGTGATAAAGGCACCGCTGTAGGATTCCGCAGCGATCATGATCAGATTTTTGCCTTCAAAAAGCCCGGTATAGGCATTTTTGTCGGTCGGAGTCAGTGTCTCAAGATATGCACTCAAAGAATCAACGGCATCGGTCCCGCTTCCTGTCGGAAACGAAAGGTCCATTACATTCTTTCCACCCTGGACCGGACGCGTTTTCTCATCCGCATTTACTGCTTCCTCTGAATCATTATCCGCTGTCGGAGTCGGAGTAATGACCATCGCGTGCGTGTCGTGATGAAAATTCGTATTTTTGTTCCCGAACAGGGAATAGTGCATACTCAGACGGGTACTTGTGACAAGCCCGAAGTTCTCCGTCGCCCTGTTATAGGTAAACTGCGCGCCATATAATGCAGAAGATTTTCCGTGAGAGAGAAATACACACGTTATCAGATAGACAAGAAGTCCCACTACCGTGAAAAAAGCCGAAAATATGACCGGATAAGGCTTTTTTCGCATTCTCGATTCGGACAGCTTCCAGTACGCAGCTGAAGGCACCTGAAAGATCACGATCTTCGGGATGCCGAAAAGGATGCTTCTTCCAAGCTGCCCCCCATATTTCCCTGCGACATTTCCCGCTCCGGAGAGAAGATTCGCCGGTGTCATATACGTTCTGAAGACACTTCGGATCACGCTCTCGGTCGCAAAAAATATGCCGATCACGATCAAAAGAACAAGAATTGAAACCCTTCTGTATTTTTTCGGAACAAAAGACATAGCACCTGTCAGAAAAAGAGCCGCCCCCGCCGTGAGGAACAGCAGATAGAAGAAGTGCCTGAACACATTTGTACCGGCAAATATTCTTAAAAAAACTTCGCAGTAGAACAGAGCGATCGGAAATACCAGAAATATGCGGTAGGAATTCGCAATTCTCTTTCTGTGTGTATGATGTTCATTTGAATGATGCTGCATGTTATTTAATACTATCCCTTCTGAATCAAAGTTTTACTCTGATATTATGCCCCCGGGATGACCATTTATTCGATATTAGCTGCATCAGCGGACGGTGAAAACGGGCTTCCGCCTGATATCTCCGGCGGTACAGATTCCCTTCTCCTTTTAATACCACACCGTAAAAGTGTCAACGCATTCCGCATATCCTGCAGCTGCGTTTTCTTCAGAGCGCCAATCACTGACAAAAGTATCGATCAGGAACACTTCCGTGTTCCCTGCGCGCCGCACATGGTGCGAGGCTCATTCCTTTTTGCCGGGCTGTTATTCGTAAAAGGCATAAATGCCTGAAACTTCCTTCGCATCTCAGACAGAAGACCGGTATGACTCTGCACATTCATCGTCAACCTTCATCACGGAAATTCTGCATCTGAGATCAAAGCAAGTGTGAGATCCGGCACAGCCGGATCTCACTTATTATAATACTTTTTCAAAAAAGAGCAAGAACACAAATTACCGGACAGACAGCCGGCGGTCATTCTCAGAACGGTCCGCCGTTCGATCCCACGATCTGCTGCAGCATTCTCTCTATATTTTCTGAGCGCACAAAATCAAAAATGTACACTTTGCCGCCTGCAGTATAAAGTGCCGGTTTCGGCCCTGTTTCCAGATTCGGTGTTTCATAGCCGAAACGCCTTATTTCAGCAAAATCAATGTGCGCAAACTTTTTCCCTTTCCCCTCGATGGCTGACCCGATCGCTCCGAACATAAAAGTGACCTTTTTATCTTTTCTGAAAAAGTCGATCCCTCCTTCATTCACTTCCACGGTCACGTCATTGAAGGGCTTTTTCTCACCCAGTATGTAGACACGTCCTCTGTCGCTGAACCGAATCCCGGGATGATTCAGAGCTCTGTTTTCCGGTGATTCCCCGGATTCGCCCATAAAAGCATTTCCGGCAGCCGTATCTGACAGGGAGTCTCCTCCCGATCCTGCCGCAGCCGATTCACCTCCGAATGGGCTGCTTCCATTTGCAGCATTGGTGCTCGTCTGACCGCTAAAATCTGTTCCGGCGGCTGTCCCGTTGAACATGTCTGCGCCTGCCATAAAGTCAGGGCTGCCGCTGTTCGCCGCTCCGCCTGCCGAGAACGGGTCTGCGCTCCCGCCGAAGTCGTTTCCGCCAGTCGAGAACGGATCTGAGCTTCCGCCGAAGTTATTCCCGCCCGCCGTGAACGGGTCTGCGTTCCCGCCGAAGTTATTCCCGCCAGTCGAGAACGGATCTGAGCTTCCGCCGAAGTTATTCCCGCCAGTCGAGAACGGATCTGAGCTTCCGCCGAAGTTATTTCCTCCTGCCACGAACGGGTCTGCGTTCCCGCCGAAGTTATTTCCTCCTGCCGAGAACGGATCTGCATTCCCGCCGAAGTCGTTTCCGCCCGCCGTGAACGGGTCTGCGTTCCCGCCGAAGTTATTCCCGCCAGTCGAGAACGGATCTGAGCTTCCGCCGAAGTTATTCCCGCCTGCCGCAAACGGGTCTTCGTTCCCGCCGAAGTTTATTCCCCCTGCCGAGAACGGATCTGCGTTCCCGCCGAAATTATTTTCTCCCGTCGAGAACGGATCCGCGTTTCCGCCGTAGTTATTCCCGCCTGCCGCAAACGGGTCTTCGTTCCCGCCGAAGTTTATTCCCCCTGCCGAGAACGGATCTGCGTTCCCGCCGAAGTTATCTCCTCCTGCCACGAACGGGTCTGCGCCGCTCTTCGACGATGCCATGGTAGCGGAATTCGGGTCAGGCATATCACCTGATACAAACGGATCATTTCCATGAGGACCGGCTCCGCTGTTCGCTCCGAAGTCTCCCCGAACATCCGCAGAATAATCTTCGTTTCCTGCTTTCACAGGCTCCTCAAAAACCGAGAGAGATGCGTTTACTCCCTTTTTCTCCCCTTTTTTACAGCTTCTGTAAAAGGCCAGTCCCTTCAGGGCTTCGATTCCCTCATAAAGGTTCGCCTTCTGGAAAATGCTGCCATAGACTGCATTATAATACGGATCAAAAGAGCCCTGTCCGACAGAACCCATCAGAGGACGGTTCCTGTCGTCGACCAGGATCCGCTCAACGCGGTTTGAATAATCAATTCCGTCGACGTTACAGTTTTCCTGCAGCTTACGGTCCATGATAAATGCCGGATTCTCCATCGGATTCACCACTTTGTCAGACGGCACAGATTTCAGTATCCTGATCTCGCTTCCTTCATGTGTATCGAACTTAAGCAGACTGCTGTGGAATCCGTCGTAATTATGAATCACTGACAGTACATAATGCTCACCTACCTGTCCGGTAAGTTCCTCAAAAATTCCAAGCGCATTGACTGCCGCATCATCGACGACCTCGACCGACTTCAGGCCTGCAGCAAGGACCATCTCCCGGCGCTCCTCATACTCCGCTTTTGAAGCGCCGCTTTCGATCGTCACATAGGCATTCTCTATAGGAAGACTCGAGCGATTTCTCAGATTATCCAGGATCGTCTCGAAAAGGCCGGTTTCGAGAACCTCTGATTTCATCTTGATCCTTGCACCGCCGCCATTTTCCGAAACACGGCTGTGAATACCGACCAATTTGTCTTCCCGTTGGAAAATGTAAATGAACACATCCGCAGTCGGAGGAATTTCCTCTTTGACCGGTTCCATAGCCGCTTCTAAATTCGGCATCTCGGCAACTGTCGCTCCGTACGGGTCTTCATCAACATCTATATGTTCCTCACCGCCAAAGAGATTTCCAGCCGTAAAGATCGGCATCGCCGGTTCCGGCTCAGACCTTTCCGCCGCGAATTCCGGCATCATCGGTCCCGGCTCAGACCTTTCCGCCGTGAATTCCGGCATCATCGGTTCCGGCTCAGACCTTTCCGCCGTGAATTCCGGCATCATCGGTTCCGGCTCAGACCTTTCCGCCATGAATTCCGGCATCATCGGTCCCGGCTCAGACCTTTCCGCCGTGAATTCCGGCATCATCGGTCCCGGCTCAGGCTTTTCCGCTGTAAACTCCGGCATCATCGGTCCCGGCTCAGGCCTTTCCGCTGTAAACTCCGGCATCATCGGTCCCGGCTCAGACCTTTCCGCCGTGAATTCCGGCATCATCGGTCCCGGCTGTGAACTCCCCGCTGCAAAAGGATCTTCATTTTTCGGAAGCTCCTCATCAAGGTCAGCACCCGGTTTGAAGAAAGACGCTATATCATCAAAAGATCCCTCCTGACCGGGCTGAGGTCCGTCAGTGCGGATCACAGGATCCGAATCATTAAAGAACGACCGGTCCGTATCTTTCAGAGGTGCCGTAATCTCACTTTCTTCTCCGAAACTGAAAATCGGAGGCATTCCGGGAAGTTCATCCTGATTTTCTGCTCCTTCTTCAAAATGATCAGAAACATCACGTGAATGGACAGTGTCTCCTGCGTTCAGCCAGGGCTCCCCGGCCGAACTCTCCGGAAGCTCAGGAGAATCAGGTGCATTGAAGAAATCCTTTCCGAACGGATCCGGCTCCTTCTCATGAACAGCCTCATCCTGAACAGAATCCTGAACATCCTCATCCTGAGCAGATTCCTGAACATCCTCATCCTGAACAGACACGGACGGAATCTCTTCTTTGATAACGATATTGTTTTCCTGTTCTTCCTCAGACTTTTTGAAAAGTGATATTCTCTCAGACCGTCCGTCGGTCGCTCTTTCGGGTAAAGGCTCTTCCTCGAAAGTGTTCATGAGCTGAATACCTTCCCTGCCGATCCTTTCTCCTGCATTCTCTCCTGCAGCAGCCTCGGGATCCCCTTCCTCTGACCGGTCAGAAGATTCTCCGTAAAAGACCTGCGGTCCCATTGAAGAGGCTCCGGTAATCAGATCGACTACTTTCATCGGCTCTGACAGATTCGCAGACTGCATCGGAGCTTCTGCCGATTCCGGCTGCTCTGCCGCAAAATCGCCCGGTTCAAAGGAAGTTCTCTCTTCCGGCTCCGCAGCCCCGGAGGAAGAGTCTGCTTCAGATTCCGACGGAGCCCCTGCTGTTTCTGCCTTCTCCGGTTCCGCTGACGGACGAGCCCGAAGCACCGCCTCTTCTGCAATGAGCGCCTTCCCGTATTTTTGCCCGAACAGCCAGATCTCAAGCGCTTCCCTGAGTTCCAGCGCATTCTGATAGCGGTCTTCAGGCTTCGGAGCGCAGGCCTTCAGAACGATATTCTGAAGTTCATTATCGCCGTGCACCGGATTCGGCAGCTGCTCGCCGGATACTCTTTTCTCATTGGCGATCTTGATCTTCATCCAGCGCTTCACCTCTCCGCCCTCTTCCATGAAAGGCAGTTTTCCCCCGTTCAGCAGTACATACATGATCATGCCGAGAGAATAAATATCAGAGGTCTGATCATACTTCCCGGAACGCACGAGTTCCGGAGCATCCCATGCAAAGAGCCCCCCGATCTTCCAGTTCGCGAGTATGCCGGTCCCCTCATTGATCCAGGCATCAGACAGCTTGTAGGAACCTTCGCTGTTCCTCAGAATATTCGACGGCTTTACGGAAAGGGAAGTGATTCCTTCTTTTTCAAGCGTCATCAGCGCACCGGCTATATCGCGGCCCATTTCAGCGATTTCCGTCGGAAGAAGATCTCCGCCTTTTTTCTTCCCATATGCATCAAGGCTTTCCAGAAATTCGCTGCGGATCAGGATCGTCCAGACAGAGTCCTCTTCATTCCAGCGGGAATCATAGTCTTCTATGGAAGCGATGCCGTATGCGGTACTCAGACAGGAAAGCCGGCTTACTGCTGCAAGAAGCTGGTTTTTTCTGTCTTCATAGATCTCGAGGATCGACTCCTCATCCATCCCCATCTTCCTGAACTTTTTGATCTCGGCCGAATCTCCGGATATCTCAATGACTTTGAGCGCCGCTTCTCTTGTAATACCGGCATCCGTGCGTTCAATTCGAAAAACTTTTCCGATGTCACCCTCTCCAACCTGTTCCTTAATTTCCCATCCCGGCCAGATTTTCATCGTCTCCATACCTGCTCGATCGGCATCTGCCGATCCCTCCTTCCTGCGTGACTTTGTCAATAGATACTAACCATCTGATTCTGATATTCTTTAGGAATGCTTGTATCCACAACATTCTGAATCAATTCCAGAGTGAACGGGGCATCGTTCCGGATCTCATTGACTGCGTTCGCCGCAGCCATCTCCTCCGAATAATGACACAGAGGATAGATCCGGAGGTCTGTCTTTTCCAGATTTGAAAAATGAATGACCAAAGGCAGAAAGCCCATTTTAACGGGAATCACCTTTCCGTTCGCATCTCTCGAGACCTCTACCGTCAGAAAGCCCGTGATCAGCTCCTCCCGTCTGTCCATCCCGCTGAGGAAATTCCCCATCGAGTAGATGACCGGACATCTTGTCCCGTCGCTCCCGCGCGTAAGAACGGTAAGTTCCTGCAGCCAGTGCGGATGATTGCCGAAAACGATATCAACACCCTCATCCACCATGAACTGCGCCATGGACGTCTGCAGCTCCGTGAGTTCTGTCGTGCCCTCGATTCCCCAGTGTACGTGGGCGACGACAATATCCGCAGCCTGCCTTGCCGCATGAATCTGATCCTTCATCCCCTCCGTATCCGCAAGCCAGATGATATCCGTCCCCTCCTCGTCCGCATCCACATTGGTGAACTCGACAAAGCTTACGAAAGCGACCCTGATACCGTTCTTCTCAACGACCCGTATATCTCCCGCATCCTCCATCGATGTGTAAATGCCTACCGTCGGGATATCTCTCTCCGCAAAATACTCGAGAGTAGCCAGTGCTCCTGCCGTCCCTTTGTCATAAATGTGGTTGTTTCCAAGGTTAATGACATCGAAGCCCGTGCTAAGGATCGCATCGCCGATCTGCTTCGGCGTATTGAAAGACGGATAGGTGGACGGCTCGTAGAGATCTGTAGCCATCGGCGTCTCCTGATTGATCGTGGCAAGATCCGCAGACCCGACAAATGCCCTCACGTTCTCATAATAAGGAGAAAAATCATATGTCTCTCCGTTGAATGCGTTCTCATAGAGCTGGCTGTGCATCAGGTTGTCACCGCATCCGAGAATCGTGATGCTGTCCTTATCCTGCGCACCTGCTCCGTACTCATACCAGGCAGACGGATTTTCCTCCGCTGAAGGAAGCGTTACGAGCGGGACCGGCACGGTATACTGCACCGGCTCTGCAGGAGTCTGTGCGGTCTCCTTTTGTTCCTCAGCATTCTCTGTCGAAAGAGGAACCGACTCTGTCCCTGTATCTGCCTTCTCCGGCACGGAGGCAGCACCAGCGCTGTCAGCGCTCACCGCAGGAGAGACAGGATCCGCCGTGACTTTACCGGGACTCGCTGCCTCCTTTCCCTGTGCCCGCACCACGCGCCATACAGGCATTACTGCAGCAATGATCGTGAGGAAGAACAGAATGAGAAGCGCTCTCTTCGTCTGACTCCAGGGAGCAGTCCTCAGCTTCTTTTTTCTCTTTTTCTTTTTCTTTCTTACAGGATCCGCCATATTTTCCCCTCATATTTTCAAGAAATATTTCTGCTTATTTCTCTGTTTTCCGGATTCGCAGCAAGCCGCTTCTTTTTCATAAGCTGCAGTCCGGCTGCGGCAGCCGCATCGGATGTGACCGCCTTATTCTCCGAATTCAGCTCTTGCATCCGCGAGCGCAGCGGCGATGACCTTATCCATATCATAGTACCGGTAGGTGCCGAGACGGCCGCCGAAGAGAACATTTTCCGTTCGGGCAGCTTTCGCTCTGTATTTTTCATACAGTTTTGTGTTCCGCTCATCGTTGATCGGGTAATACGGCTCCACTCCCGGTTTCCACTCGCTGGGATACTCTTTGGAAATGATCGTCGTCGGCTGCCTCCCAAAGGCAAAGTGCTTGTGTTCTATGATCCTTGTGTAGGGGACCTCTGCTTCCGTATAGTTGACGACCGCACATCCCTGATAGTTGTCCGTATCGGGATGCTCGTCCTCGAACCTCACGCTCCGATACTCAAGATTGCCGTAGCAGAAATCAAAGAACTCATCGATCGGTCCTGTAAAGACGGTCTTAAATGCCGCATCCGGATTCGCCGTGGAAAACCCCCTGTACTCCGTATTGAGCAGCACATCGGCGCCCTTGAGCATCTTTTCGACGAGGACATTATAGCCCTCCATCGGAATCCCCTGATGCGAGTCACTGAAATAATTGTTGTCATAGGTAAAGCGGAGAGGAAGTCTCCGGATAATAAATGCAGGCAGCGCCGTACACGGCCTTCCCCATTGCTTCTCCGTATAGCCCTTCACGAGCTTCTCATAGACATCTGTCCCCACCAGACGGAGAGCCTGTTCCTCCAGATTCTTCGGTTCCCCGATCCCAAGCTCGGCAATCTGGGCGGCGATGATCGCCTTCGCCTCATCCGGAGTCCTGATCCCCCACATTTTGGAGAACGTGTTCATGTTAAAGGGCAGATTATAGAGCTCGTCCTTATATCTTGCAACAGGGCTGTTGATAAAATGATTGAACGTGACGAACTGCTTTGCGTACTCCCACACTTCCTCATCAGATGTGTGGAAAATATGCGCGCCATAGCGGTGAATGAGGATCCCCTCCTCCTCCGCGCAATAGATATTGCCGGCTATGTGGTTTCGTTTGTCGATGACCAGACACTTTTTTCCGTGCTTTACTGCTTCATGCGTAAAGACTGCACCGTACAGACCTGCACCGACGACCAGATAGTCATACTTCATGTAATGCCTCCTCTAAAGACGCGATTCTTCCGGATCCCGCCTGCGTAAAAAGCACGGGAACCGGGTATGCGTCAGCTGCTGTCTTTCAAACCGAATATGAAGAACATCCCCGTGTACCCGAGCATGCGTAACGTATGCTCAGGCGGAGCATTTGTGCGGCCTGGCGTCATTCGCCTTCCGGCTCCTCATCGAATACGATCGGCGGCTCGGCGGGAATGAATCGTCTCGATTCGATCGGATCGGGAGACTTCGGAACCTGGTTCCAGGCCTCCTCGCAGAACTGCTCCTGGGAATTCACGAGCTTCTTTCCGCGCTTGTCGATCTTTACATACTCACCGTCCGGCATAAGGATATGCGCCTTGACGTTATCCTCGAACTCCAGATCCAGAATATGCATGACCTCCCGCATGAGTTTTTCATCTTCAACAGGGAAGACGATCTCGACACGCTTATCCAGATTTCTCGGCATCCAGTCAGCGGAGCCCATGAAGACCTCGTCACTTCCGTCATTGCAGAAATGGAAAATTCTTGCATGCTCAAGGAAGTTGCCGACGATAGAGCGCACATGGATATTCTCCGACACGCCGGGGATGCCGGTCTTCAGGCAGCAGATTCCTCTGACGAGCAGGGAGATCTGAACGCCAGCCGCAGATGCCGCATAC
>CADABA010000029.1 GCA_902785985.1 uncultured Lachnospiraceae bacterium | reverse complement strand
CTGATAATACCCACCTCCTCTCAGGGAGGTTTAGAATACCACTTTTTCGGGACATTTTCATCTGTGGTTTAATAGGACATTATCAAAAATGGCTTACAGCGGAAACCCGAAGAACGATCTCTCTTCTTGACATTCCCCCGGAAAAGACCTATACTTCATTAGGTAAAAGCGTTAAATCGCGAAAATAACTCATAAGGAAGTAGAAAAATGCCCATAACACAATTGCTTGAACAGAACTGCAAGTTGTATCCGGAAGACATCGCTCTCGTGGAGCTTAATCCTGCGAAAAATGAAGACAGAAGGATGACCTGGAGAGAGTTTGAACTGGTACACTCAACGCAGGATGCCCCTTACAGAAGAGAAATCACATGGCGCGTTTTCAACGAGAAGGCCAACCGTTTCGCGAATCTCCTGATCGAGCGTGGGATCAAGAAAGATGACAAAGTCGGAATCCTGCTCATGAACTGTCTCGAGTGGCTTCCGATTTATTTTGGCGTCTTAAAGACCGGCGCCCTGGCCGTACCGCTGAATTTCCGCTATACGTCGGAGGAGATCGAATACTGTGTAAAACTCGCCGAGTGTGATGTTCTGCTCTTCGGGCAGGAGTTCATCGGACGTGTGGAAGAGATTGCGGACCGCATTTCCAGGAACAGACTGCTGTTCTTCTATGGAGATGCCTGCCCTTCTTTCGCAGAGGACTATACAAAACTTACAGCGAACTGCTCAAGCCGCGACCCGAGGATCCTGATCACGGATGAGGATTATGCAGCGATTTATTTCTCATCCGGAACGACCGGATTCCCGAAGGCGATCCTTCACAAGCATGAGTCGCTGATGCACAGCGCGAAGGTAGAGCAGAAGCACCACGGGCAGACAAAGGACGATGTTTTCCTCTGCATCCCGCCGCTGTATCACACGGGCGCGAAGATGCACTGGTTCGGAAGCCTGATCTCAGGCGGGAAAGCGGTCCTTCTCAAAGGAACCAAGCCAAAGGATGTCCTTGAGGCAGTCTCAAGAGAGCGCTGCAGCATCGTATGGCTCCTCGTTCCGTGGGCGCAGGATATTCTGGACGCACTTGATTCCGGTGCCCTGAAACTCGAGGATTACAATCTGAAAAAATGGCGTCTTATGCATATCGGAGCTCAGCCGGTCCCGCCGAGCATGATCAGACATTGGAAGGAGTACTTCCCGAAGCATCAGTATGACACGAACTATGGTCTGTCCGAGTCGATCGGTCCTGGCTGCGTGCATCTTGGCGTAGAAAATATCGACAAGGTCGGCGCGATCGGTGTTCCGGGATTCGGATGGCAGGTAAAGATCGTCGATGAGAACCGCAATGAGATCACAGAGCCCGAGAAAGTGGGAGAGCTCGCTGTGTTCGGCCCCGGCGTCATGACATGCTATTACAATGATCCGAAGGCGACCGAAGAGGTCAAGGACAAAGATGGCTGGCTCTACACCGGCGATATGGCAATGCGGGATAAGGATGGTTTTTATTTCCTGGTCGACCGCAAGAAGGATGTCATTATTTCCGGCGGAGAGAATATTTATCCGGTTCAGATCGAGGACTTCCTGCACGGTTATGAGCCGGTGAAGGATGTCGCGGTCATCGGACTCGCGGATAAGAGACTCGGAGAGAAGACTGCTGCGATCATTGAGATCAAAGAGGGATATACCTGTACGAAGGATGATATCGAGGAATTCTGCATGAAGCTTCCGAAGTACAAGAGACCTAGGGAAATCATCTTCGCGCATGTTCCGAGAAATGCCACCGGAAAGATCGAGAAGCCGCGTCTCCGCAGAGAGTATGGCGCGGAGGATCTGGTCGCGGCTGAGAATCAGATAAAATTGTGAACTACGAGCGGTGCGCGGCTTTTGCATATTGCGCGTTGAGAGCTTGCTCTCAGAAGCGCAAATATGCAGACAGCCGCATAGCGCGACAGCGCGACATGAGCATGCAGCGGCAGCGGAATGCGAATGGCACCGCGTCGATTAATAAAAAAGTATCTGCAAGCGGTGTGAGGCTTTTGCATATTGCGCATTGAGAGCTTGCTCTCAGAAGCGCGGATATGCAGACAGCCGCATAGCGCGACAGCGCGACATGAGCATGCAGCGGCAGCGGAATGCAAATGCACCGTGCCGATAAGAATTAAGATATTTTCAGAGACGGAATACCCATAGGGATCGGCTACTTTGCCGTATCCTTCGCATTTGGAATTCAGGCGGCAGATATCAATCTGTCGCCTTTTCAGGCTGGCCTGATATCTCTTATGAATGTCACGAGCGCTGGTCAGTTCGCAGGACTCACGGTCATTGCCCAGGCAGGAACGTATTTTGAGATGGCGATCCTGCAGTTCATCGTTAATCTGCGCTATCTCCTTATGTCGGCTGCTCTGTCACAGAAGCTCTCTCCCGATACGAAAACGGTCCACAGGCTGGGGATCGCCTATGGCGTGACGGATGAGATCTTCGGCATCAGTATAGCGAGAAAAGGTCTTCTCGATCCTCGCTACAGCTACGGCGCGATCCTTGCAGCGGTCACCGGATGGGTAGGAGGCACGGTACTGGGTGCTTCCGCCGGCGCGATCCTGCCGGAGATGGTGGTCAGCGCGCTGGGAATTGCACTTTATGGCATGTTCCTTGCGATCATCATTCCACCGGCAAGAGAGGAGAGACCGGTGCTCATCGCGGTGATTTCCGGAATGGCCCTTGCGACGGTCTGCTGGTACATGCCGGGGCTGCGCTCCCTTTCCCAGGGCATGAGGATCATCCTGGTGACAGTGGTCGTTGCCGGGATCTGCGCGGTGCTCTGGCCGGTCGGGGATGAGAAAGCGGAATGAGGAGATATGCAGACAGTGAAGCGGGTCCTGAATTTCCGCTTTGTGCAGGCAGTAAGAGATGGAGATGACTTTCATGAGAGGTTCAGTATATATTTATATCCTGGTAATGGCGCTTGTTACATATCTGATTCGCGCCCTGCCGCTCACATTGATCAGAAATAAGATAGAGAATCGTTTCATTCGATCCTTTTTATATTATGTGCCTTATGCAACGCTTGCAGCTATGACATTTCCGGCAATTCTTTATTCGACAGGGGAGATGGCTGCGTCCGCTGCAGGCTTTGCGGCAGCTCTCATTCTTGCTTTTCGGAGAAAAAGCCTGATCGTGGTGGCAACGGTCGCCTCCCTTGCTGCGCTTCTCGTCAATCTTCTGATCATGTACCTGTGAGCGGTCAGGATCTTTACTGTCGGTTCGGATTTTTTACGAAATGATTAGGGAAAAATCCATATCAGTGCCCTTTTTTCAGCTTGAAAAAGTATAATGAAAACGGGGATTTTTATCACTAAAACGGTGAATTTCCCTTGAATTCTTGGAAAGACTTTTTACTTTTGATATATTATCGCTGTCAAATGTATCGGGGGTGAAAAGTGAGTAAGTATAATATTCTTGTGATCACGGACGATGATGATTTTTGCAGAAAAATCAGCGATGGCTTCGAAGTAAGATCAGGGGATGCAAGAATTATCAAAGTGGATTCATTTTCTGAAGCGTTGTCCAACTTCGGTGACACCGGCCGGAATATACTGGTTGCAGATACCGGAACATTGCTTTCCGGGTGTACGGAAGGCAGACCTGTATTTGAACACCACAGGGGCAGCGCGAAGTATGAAGTCCTGAGACTCAAACGGTATATACGATGCCATTATGCAGAAAACCTGTCCATGGGGACACTCGCAGGAGTGGCCCACCTGTCAGCAAATTATCTGGGAAGTCTGTTCAAGCAGGAGGAAGGGGTCTCTGTAAGCAGATTTATTGAGAAAGTACGCATTGATGCAGCTGCGGTACTTCTCCTTACATCGAACAAGAAGGCAGGCGATATTGCGAAAGCCTGCGGATTCAGAAATACGTCATATTTCGGAAAGTGCTTTCGAGATATTTTCGGCTTGTCCCCCACGGTGTTCCGGGAAACCTATAAATCGACAGACATAAAAAGGATACTGGGGGGAAAAGGCTATGTCGGTGATGGAAATTGAAATGGTGTACAGGTTTATCAGAAAGCACTTCAGGGAGGATCTTACCTGGGAAAAAATATCAGAGTATGTGAGTCTTTCTCCCGACTATCTCAGAAAAGAATTCAGGGAGCATTACGGGATGACACTTGCACACTGTGTGCGGGATTTCCGGATGGAAGAGGCGTCAAAGATGCTTACCATGACCAGTGAAAGGATCGGTATGATCGCATACAAGGTGGGGATAAAGAATCAGGCCTATTTTTCAAAGTGTTTCCGGGAATGGAGCGGGATGACGCCGCGTTCCTTCCGTGAAAAGTATTACTGTATTGATGAGGAAGAACTCATAATCTGACCCAACGGTCCTGGCAGACAGTGACAGGATTTGATTTTTATGATATTATTATTCACGAAGAGAAAGGAAGTCGGGATGATATGAGTACATACGTAATGTCGGACTTCCACGGAAGGCATGATCTGTTCCTTAAGATGCTTGAGAAGATTTCTTTTTGTGATGAGGATACCCTCTACATTCTGGGAGATGTCGCTGACCGCGGACCTGACGGAATCAAGACATTTTTATATATAATGGATAAGCCGAACATTATCTATCTGATCGGGAATCATGATATATTCCTGCTCGACTGTGCCCGCAAAGCGCTTGTAAAGGGCGGCGGGATCCGGCTGTTCCATACACAGGAGTTCCTGCTCTGGATGTACAACGGCGGGGATCCTACCTGGGAGCAGTACAGCAGGCTTGACAGGATACAGCAGAGGAAGATCCTGGCATATCTGGCCAACAGTTATGTCATTATTCCAAATCTGAAGGTCGGTGACAGGAACTATTATCTTTGCCATGCCACGCATGCGGATACTCCGTATCAGGAACCTGTAAAGTACAAGGATGCTGATCCCGAGATGAGAAATCATGTGGTGTGGGACCGCGTTTATCCGAGATATACACGTATGTCGATGGAGTTCGACCATATCTCTTATGATGAGCTCTACAATAAGTACCCGAAGAATACCAAGATGATCTTCGGGCATACGCCGACGATCCTCTTTAAAGGCCCGGAGCGTGACGGAAGAGGAAGGATCTGGCACGGAGGACACGGACATCTCATCGATATTGACTGCGGGTGTGCGGCGCGCAGCAAAGAAAATGTCATGCTGGGCTGCCTGAGGCTCGATGACCTGGCTGAGTTCTACACACACTATTGATTGCTGACGAAGAATCCTTGTGGTTTCGGCCGTGCAGAGAGGCATGTGCTTCGCACGGAAGCGCGGCGCGGCAGGAACGCCGGGGCGTTCCTGATACAGATTCCATGAAGGACAGCGTTTCGCAATGATCTTAAAAAAGAACAGCAGGGGCAGCAAAAAGCCGTCGGATCACAACTGACCCGACGGCTTTTTGCTGCAGAAATGCGGATGATCCAGATCACTTCGGAGCGGAGAAGGCAATATATAAAAAGCCTTCCGGTTCATACTTCTCCATCATCTCGGCGAGATAATCCGCGATCGTCCTGTAAAAATTGATCACGATATACATGTGTTCATAGAGTCCCTGACGCAGTACTTCAGCGGACTGCCCTTCATATTTTTCGCTGTAAACTTTTCCGGGGATGAGCAGCTTCAGATCAAATTCATCCCGAACGATGTCAAGTCTCGGATCATCAAGCTTTCCATCCTTCAGAAGCCTGATGCAGGCCCGGAGCTCCTTCTCCAGCATGCGGACATTTTTCATGGGGATCAGATTGAGCTCATTTTTCCAGCGGATCTTGCCGGGATAATACTGTCTGAGAAACGGGTCGATGAACTTGTGCATGCACTTATTATCGCAGGAGAGTTCATCCTCCTCGATGAGATCATCTTCTCCGTCCAGGATTTCCTGACTCAGCGGATCAAGCCAGTAGCAAAGTTTGTCACTGTGGCCGCGCCTGATTTTAATTTTGTACTTTTTTTCTTCCATTACAAAGCTCCCAGAATAGACTGATCAAGAATGCCCCGGCCTTCCTGCTGCACTGCGCAGGATGCGAAGCACCTTCTTCATTGTGCGGATGTGATTCGCCGGAGACATAATTGCCTGATGCGGGGCTTACTTCCAGTCAGAGATGAACCGGATTTCATGTATTCACAGTATGACTGGTCTGTATCCCCGGTCAGAAACGAACGGCATTTTATGCATTCACAGAGCGACTGGTCTTAATCTCGACTCGGAGACGAACTGTATTTTCAAACCTGCAGTTTGACTGCAGCTGCGCGATTTCTTCGTGAGAAATAAGACCTATAACATATTATCAACTGTCAGCGGTTTTATCAAGTGCAGGGATTGACTTTTCCCCCGGTATATGGTTAAGTAACTTACTAAAACTGCCTGCATGCATTGAACCGGTGCAGACCGGATGCTCTTCAGGTGGCAGGAGATGGCGGTATGCTGGATCCGTACCCGGACGGAACGGGTCAGACGGTATCGATTCATCAGCTGCAGAGAAGCCGGAAATCATTCGGAACTGCGGATGCTTCCGGCAGGCTGCGGCGTCAGAACGATCATCTGCAGGTC
This sequence comes from uncultured Lachnospiraceae bacterium, assembly GCA_902785985.1. Taxonomy (GTDB): domain Bacteria; phylum Bacillota; class Clostridia; order Lachnospirales; family Lachnospiraceae; genus Chordicoccus. Next base: position 11,966 of record CADABA010000029.1, on the reverse strand, counting down.
TTCACAGACAGCGGCGTCAGAACGATCGTCTGCAGGGTTTTGCTTTTTGCGTATAGAAAATTTTGCACTTACACTTATACATTTAAGGAGGGAACTGCTTGGAAACAAGTGATATTAAGTTTGAAAAATCAGCGGTAAATGAAGATCCCGGACAGATTGCTGCTCCCGAAAACACCACGGACGAAACACGTGTGAATTCGGAGGAGTCTTCCGTCCCGGAGGAAACTTCCTCGTTTGCACAGCTTGGCCTTGGGAAAAAGCTCCTTCGCGCCATCTCCGATATGGGTTTTGATGCGCCGTCGCCAATCCAGGAGCAGGCGATTCCGATCCAGCTGTCAGGCCGGGATTTGATCGGCCAGGCACAGACCGGGACGGGAAAGACCGCTGCCTTCGGGCTTCCGCTCCTTATGAAAGTCGATCCGAAGCTCAAAAAACTGCAGGCTGTCATCCTTTGTCCGACAAGAGAGCTTGCGATTCAGGTCTCGGATGAACTTCACCGCTATGCAAAATATATGCACAACGTGAAGATCCTTCCGGTGTATGGCGGGCAGGACATCGTAAAACAGATCCGGGGACTCAAGGACGGTACCCAGATCATGGTCGGTACTCCGGGACGGGTGATGGATCATATGAGGCGCGGAACCGTGAAGATGGATCATGTGCATACGGCTGTCCTCGATGAGGCGGACGAGATGATGGACATGGGGTTCATCGATGATATGCGGACGATTCTCAGTGAGCTTCCCGAGGAACGCCAGACGGTCATGTTCTCTGCGACGATGCCGCGGGAGATCGTTGAGCTTGCCCGGGAATTCCTTACAGAACCGGAAAGAGTGACGATCGCAAAAAAGGAATTAACAGTCCCGGAAATCACACAGTATTACTATGATGTGCGTCCCAATAAAAAGACGGAGGTCCTCACGAGGCTCATCGACCTCTATGAACCGAAGCTTTCCGTTGTCTTCTGCAATACAAAAAAGAAGGTCGATGAACTTGTCGATGAGCTCAAGGGCAGAGGATACTATGCAGAAGGTCTGCATGGAGATATGTCGCAGGCTCAGAGGGACCGCGTAATGAAAGGATTCCGCAGGGGACTTACGGAAATTCTCGTCGCGACGGATGTCATGGCCCGCGGGATCGATGTGGAGGATATCGAGGCTGTCTTTAATTATGACATCCCGCAGGATGACGAGTACTATGTACACCGGATCGGGCGGACCGGGCGAGCCGGCCGTAAGGGAACGGCATATTCACTTGTCGTCGGTCGGGAAGCCTACAAAATGAGGGATATCCAGAGATACTGCAGGACAAAGATCATTCCTCAGGCGATCCCTTCTCTGGGGGATATCAATGATATCAAGGCGGAAAAGATCCTCGACTCCGCTGTGGATTACCTCGACAAAAATGAAGGGAAAATGAATAAGCTCTTCGATATACTGGATAAGCGGATCTTTGAAGATGAGGTCTCTTCGATGGATCTTGCCGCCGCGCTCCTTTCGCTTCTCATGGGTGAGGGGGCGGCCCGGGAGGATGATCTCTCTGACCTGAAGACACCGCGTGCCCTTGATGACCTGGAAGGGAGACACGGCGACAGGCGCGGCCAGAAGGAAAGATTTTCCGGGAAAGGCCGTTTTGACGGGAAAAAACTTAAGGTCAGGAAAAGGGGCGGAAAGGAACATCCGGATGACGATATGGTCCGTCTCTTTATCAATATCGGGAAAAAGCAGCATGTAAAGCCGGGGGATATTCTTGGAGCGATCGCGGGCGAGGCCGGGATCTCCGGAAGGCTTGTCGGGGCGATCGATCTGGGCGAGAGCTTTTCTTTTGTGGATGTCGACAGGAAAAACGCAGATAAGGTCATGCGGGCGATGAAAAATGTAAAGATCCGCGGCCTGAATGTGCACATGGAGAAAGCAAACGGGGAGAAGTGACAGAGCTTTGATAAGCGCTGCCGGGCCGTGCGCAGGCGGATGAACGGTCCTCAAAGGCCTGCTTTACAGGGAATCCCCGGAAGTTTCGGTGTACATTAAGGTAAATTGTGCTATACTTTATGGAAATGTTTCATCTTTGAAGCGCCGCCGCACGAAGGAATGCGGGAAGGTTTTGCCGGTAAGATGAATAATTCCGATGCAGTCCGGCGTATGACAGTATATAACTCGACGCAAAAATCAAGGTCTGCATTTATGGAGGAGGAGAGTATGAGAGAATTCAGGAAATCTTCCAAGCTTGACAATGTACTTTATGATGTCCGCGGACCGGTCGTAGAGGAAGCGGACCGGATGATCCAGAAAGGACTTGAAGTCCTGAAACTGAATATCGGGAATCCTGCCCCGTTCGGGTTCAGGGCTCCTGAGGAAGTGATCAGTGATATGTCCTCGAATCTGAGGGAGAGCGAGGGGTATTCCAACTCGAAGGGGATCTGGGCAGCCAGAAAAGCCATTATGCAGTACGCGCAGAACCTCAATATTCCGAACCTGTCCATGGATGATATCTATACAGGAAACGGCGCATCGGAGCTGATCAACCTCTGTATGTCGGCCCTTCTCGATGACGGGGATGAGATCCTGATCCCCGCGCCGGATTATCCCCTCTGGACGGCCTGCGCAACACTGGCCGGAGGGAAAGTCGTCCACTATATCTGTGACGAGCAGAGTGAATGGTATCCGGATCTTCCCGATATAGAGAACAAGATCACGGATAAAACGAAGGCTATTGTCATCATCAATCCGAATAATCCGACCGGTGCGGTCTATCCGCGTGAGGTCCTGGAAGGGATCGTTAAAATCGCCAGAGAACACCAGCTCATCCTCTTTTCGGACGAGATTTATGACAGGCTCGTGATGGACGGGTATACACATACGTCGATCGCTTCCCTGGCACCGGATCTCTTCTGTGTGACCTTCTCGGGACTTTCGAAATCCCACATGATCGCCGGGTTCCGTATCGGATGGATGATTCTCTCCGGAAACAAGGAGATTGCAAAGGACTATATTGAAGGGATCAAGATGCTTTCCTCCATGCGGCTCTGTTCCAATGTGCCCGCACAGTCTATTGTACAGACAGCACTCGGCGGGACACAGTCTGTCAAGGGATATGTCAATGAATCGGGACGCGTGACAAAGCAGAGAGATTTTATCTATGAGAGGGTAAATTCGATACCCGGCCTTTCGGTCGTAAAGCCGAAGGCTGCCTTCTACTGCTTCCCGAAGCTGGACTGCGAGAGATTCAACATACATGACGATATGCAGTTCGCGTATGATCTTCTGAAGAGGGAGAGAGTCCTTCTTGTACAGGGCACGGGCTTTAACTGGATCGCTCCGGATCATTTCAGGATCGTCTATCTGCCGAGAATTTCGGTCCTTGTGGAGGCGATGGACAAGATCGAGCACTTCCTTTCAACATACAGGCAGGTGTGAGATTGCTGCTTTTGCCGCAGATGCATGAAAAGCGCAGCTTTGATCCGTGATACAGAATGCCTGTGATCGGAGTCTTTGATGAATGAGCAAAATGAAACCTGAAAAGTCTGAAGCGAATGGAGAAAGAGTCCCATGCGTAAGCCTAAGATCTTCATTTCATATATGGCAGTCCTTATCATTTTCTGTGCTGTTCTGTCCGGCTGCGGAAGGAATATTTCTTCGATCGAATACAGAACCATAGTCGGGTTCGCTCTCCCGGGGGCGGATGATGAATCTGCCGTCACCCGCATGGCAAGGATCCTGGAGACGAAGCTCTCCACGGAGAACGTCTGGGTGGATTTTGAGCTGGCCGGAGATGTCAGTGAGGCGCAGATTTTTCAGCTTCGAAATATGATCGCCAACAATACGGACATCATAGTCACGTCCTTTGTTGCCGGTGTGGAGGAAGATGATGTGATCGTTTCGCTTCGCGCAGCAAACATTCCCATCGTGCAGATCGATCAGGCTGCTGCGGAGAAGGATCCGGAGCAGGAGGCGGAGAGACTGGCACAGGAGATCAGACGGCTGCTTTCGGAGATGCAATAAAAAAGAGACCTGCCGCATTTATGTCGAATGAAAGTTCGAAGATGCGGCAGGTCTTGTTATCTGATCAGATATCCGTAAATGTCATTTCAACAGAGTATTTCGAAGTGAATTCCTTAAAGCACCGGAATTTGATCTGAAAAATGAGCCTGGGTTTTTCGAATTAAATTCCAGAAGAACTGGAATTTACTTTGAAAAGTAAGGAAAAATGAGCTGAAGAATAAAAAATGAAAAAATAAAAGGAAATTCGATTCGAACGCGGAAAACTATTTATGTACGGCTTTTTTTATCCCTGTATTCGTTTATTTTCGGAGGTCCGCATGCTCATACGCCAGGAACTTGAGGAGAGAGAGGACAGGATGCTCAGTCCGTTCGCTTCGCGCTCGGCGAAAAGCCGCGGAAGAGAACGCGGAGAAGAGGAATGCGATATTCGTACGGCCTACATGAAAGACCGGGACCGCATTGTCCACTGCAAAGCCTTCAGGAGACTCAAGGATAAGACCCAGGTCTTTCTGTCCCCGCAGGGGGATCACTACAGGACCAGGATGATGCACACCCTTGAGGTCTCACAGACTGCGAGGACCGTGGCAAAATGCCTCCGTCTGAATGAGGATCTGGTCGAGGCAATTGCACTTGGCCATGATCTCGGGCACACACCCTTCGGCCATGCCGGGGAGCGGGCGCTGAATGAGATCTGCCCGCATGGTTTCAAACATAACCGGCAGAGCCTTCGGATCGTGTCCCGCCTCGAGAAAAACGGACAGGGGCTTAATCTGACATGGGAAGTGCGCGACGGGATCCTGAACCACGGCACCCGGGATATGCCTTCGACCCTTGAGGGCCAGGTCGTCCGGTTCTGTGATAAGATTTCTTACATTCATCATGACATGGATGACGGTGAGCGGGCAGGCCTTCTCAGGGAGGAGGACATTCCGGGACATCTGAGAGCACTCCTCGGGAATTCTACACGGGAGCGTCTCAATACTTTTATCCATGATATTGTTCAGAATTCCGAGGGCAGGGATTCTATCTGCATGTCGGATGAGATCGGCGGAGCCATGTTCGAGCTGCGGGACTTTATGTTCAGAAATCTCTATACCAATGAGATCGCGAAGAGCGAGGAGTCGAAAGCGAGACTCATGATCCTGCAGCTTTACCGGTACTATGCAGAGAATATCGAGCGACTGCCGGAGGATTATTACCGGATGATCTCCGAGGACGGAGAGGATCCGGCAATCGTTGTCTGCGATTATATAGCAGGGATGACGGATCAGTATTCGCGCCATATTTTCAGCGACCTGTATATCCCGGCATCCTGGAGCAAACTTTAAGGAAATGAAATGCGCTATTCGGATGAACTGATCGAAGAGGTGCGCTCGCGCAATGATATCGTCGATGTGATCGGAGGGTATGTGCGACTCAAGCGCGCCGGGAGCAATTATACCGGCCTGTGTCCGTTCCACAACGAGAAGACACCGTCTTTTTCGGTGAGCAGAACAAAGCAGATGTTCTATTGTTTCGGCTGCCATGAGGGCGGAAATGTCCTGACATTTATGATGAAGTACAACAACATGTCCTTCGTCGAGGCCATGCAGGCCCTTGCGGACCGTGCGGGCATTTCCCTGCCGCAGGCCGAATACTCAGGGGAGGCTAAGGAACAGGCGGATCGCAGGGAGCTGCTTCTTGCCGTCAATAAAAAAGCTGCGGCCTATTATTACTACACACTGCGGTCTGATGCCGACAGGCGGGGAATCGATTATCTGAGAGGAAGAGGCCTGTCCGATGAGACGCTGAAAAAATTCGGTCTCGGATTTACCGGAAGAAGCGGCGGTCTTTACGGATATCTCAAGAAAGAGGGATACTCGGATGAGATCCTCAGAGATTCAGGCCTTTTCACATTTGATGAGAAGCGGGGGGCTTCGGATAAATTCTGGAACCGCGTCATGTTCCCGATCATGGATGCCCGCGGCCGTGTCATCGGCTTCGGCGGCAGAGTGATGGGAGATGCGAAGCCGAAATATCTGAACTCTCCCGAGACGCCGATCTTTAATAAGCGCAGGAATCTCTTCGGGCTGAATCTTGCCAGGGCAACAAGGCGGAAGTATTTTATCCTCTGTGAGGGATACATGGATGTCATATCGATGCATCAGGCGGGATTTGACTCCGCGGTGGCTTCTCTGGGGACGGCACTCACACCTGAGCAGGCATCCCTTCTGCACCGGTATACGGAACAGGTCCTTCTGCTCTATGACTCGGACGGAGCCGGAAGAATGGCTGCCGTGCGGGCGATTTCGATCCTGAAGGATGCGGGGATCAATTCCAGGGTCGTTGACCTGACTCCCTATAAGGATCCGGATGAGTTCATCAGAGCGCTGGGAGCGGAGGAGATGGAGAGAAGGCTCTCCGGCGCGAATGATGCGTTCATCTTCCGGGTGCGGAATATGGCAAAAGACTATCGGATGGAGGATCCGCAGCAGCGGACAGCCTTCCTGCATGCGCTCGGGAAGATGTTCCTCGAGTTTCCGGAAGAGCTTGAGCGAAGCACATATATTGAAGCACTGGCGAGGGAGTATAATTTCAGTCCGGACTCCATGCGAAAGCTTGTCAATCAGTATGCGCTGCGCGGGGTCGTGCCGGACAGAGAGCGGACAGCGCCCTCTGTGGAGAGGAAGAATCCTGCGAAAAAAGAGAACGGGCAGGTAAAGTCCGAAAAGCTTATGCTGACGTATCTGGCTAATTACCCGGAGGCATATGAACAGACGAGAAAGTTCATCGGACCGGATGACTTTAAAGAACCGCTGTGCCATGAAATTGCGGACAGGCTTTACCGCCAGCTCGCGGAAGGCAGTGTCAATGAGGCGATGCTTGTCAATGCATTTACGGAGGCGAATGCCCAGAGCGAGGTCGCGGAGCTCTTTCACACAGTGATCCGGGTCGAGGATGGGCAGGGACTGGACCGGGCGTTCACGGATACGGTCGTCAGACTTCTGTCAGGAAGCCTTGCCTCTGTGAGAGGCGATTATTCGACAGATCCCGGTGCCGTTATGGAGTATGTGCGCAGGAAGAAGCAGCTGGAGGAATTCAGGAACGGAACCAGGAAGCTGCACCTGACATATAGGGAGGAGATGAGCTGAGATGTCTTTCTGCAGTGCAGAGCCTTCGTGTATGTGCAGGGATTCGGTGATGACCGGAACCGTTTTGCGTACAGACAGATTTTCCATGCACAGCAAAATTGCGCAGGATGACAGCAGCAGAGGGAACTGCTCTGCGGAATGATCATCCCTTTGCGGCAGGGACACGAGGAGTTCCTGCGAGTCGGTTCCTTATGGAACTCACGATAAAGATATAATTGGGGATTCCCCTCATTTATATAGAGCAACGTTAAAGAAGAGGAGATTAAGATGACAGAGAATGAAGTGCGTTTTGCCGAAAAACTTACAGAACTTCTGCTGAAAGCAAAGGAAAGGAAGAATGTCCTGAATTATCAGGAAATTGCGGATGCTTTTCAGGGGATGCCTTACTCGGCGGAAGATGCGGAAAAGACGCTCGACTTCCTTGAGGCCAACGGAGTGGATGTCCTCCGGATGGAAGAGAACCCGCACGATGATGAAGTGCTCATGATGAGTGACGATGATGAGGTGGGCGTTGAGGAAGAGGATGATGCCGATATCGATGTCGAGAACATAGACCTCTCGATTCCGGAGGGCGTGTCCATCGAGGATCCGGTCCGCATGTATCTGAAAGAGATCGGCAAGGTCCCGCTTCTCACTGCAGACGATGAGATCGAGCTCTCTAAGCAGATGGAGATGGGCGGTGAGATTGGCAAGAAAGCACAGCAGAGACTTGCGGAGGCGAATCTCAGGCTCGTTGTCTCAATCGCCAAGAGATATGTCGGGCGCGGAATGCTGTTCCTTGACCTGATCCAGGAAGGAAATCTCGGTCTGATCAAGGCAGTTGAGAAGTACGATTACCGCAAGGGATTCAAGTTTTCTACCTACGCGACATGGTGGATCCGCCAGGCGATCACGAGAGCAATCGCGGACCAGGCGAGGACGATCCGCATTCCTGTCCACATGGTCGAGACGATCAACAAGCTGATCCGTGTGTCCAGACAGCTCCTTCAGGAACTTGGCCGTGAGCCAACCCCGGAAGAGATCGCGAAAGAGATGAATATGTCTGTGGAGCGTGTCCGTGAGATTCTGAAGATCTCACAGGAGCCGGTCTCCCTCGAGACACCGATCGGCGAGGAGGAGGACAGCCATCTCGGAGACTTTATTCAGGATGACAATGTTCCGGTCCCGGCAGATGCAGCCGCCTTTACGCTTCTGAAAGAGCAGCTCGTTGAAGTTCTGGGCACGCTGACAGAGAGAGAGCAGAAGGTCCTTCGCCTGCGGTTCGGTCTGGATGACGGCCGTGCCCGCACCCTTGAGGAAGTCGGCAAGGAATTCAACGTTACGCGCGAGCGTATCCGTCAGATCGAAGCCAAGGCGCTCAGAAAGCTTCGCCATCCGTCAAGGAGCAGGAAACTGAAGGATTATCTTGACTGAGATATTCAGGACACTCATTTTATGGAGACAGTATGATCAGGCTTTCCAGAAGACTTGAGTGTGCGATCGACATGGTCCCTCCCGGGCATCCTGTTTTGGATGTGGGATGTGATCACGCATTTACGTCGATCGCGCTTGTCGAGAGAGAAAAATGCCCATTTTGCGTGGCCTCGGATGTTCGTCCGGGGCCTCTTCTTGCTGCGGAGAAAAACATCCGGCAGGCAGGTCTTACGGGAAAAATAAAGACCGTACTCGCAGACGGCATTCCCAAAGATATCGGCGGAATCTTCAGTGTGCTCCGAAGCGACAGAGACGGAGAAGCGGAAGAGACGGAAAGGATGCACTGCACATCCGGATCAGAAGGAGGCAGGCTCCCGGGGGCAGCCGCTGTCATAACCGGCATGGGCGGTATGCTGATCGTCCGAATCCTTGAGGAAGCCGGTCCTTGTCTTGACTTCTTCGATACTCTGGTCCTTTCTCCCCAGTCCGAACCTGACAGGGTGCGGAGGTGTATATCGGAACTTCATTTTAAAATTGTCGATGAGCGAATGGTGAAGGAGGACGGGAAGTATTATACAATGATCCTGTGTATAAGAGGGGAAGGCGGACCGCTCTCAGAGAAGGAAGCCCTTTACGGACCGATTCTCACAGGAAATCGGGCCCCCATCCTCCATGAATATCTCCGGAAACAGAGAGATGTTCTTTCGGGGATCAGGGAGGAGCTCAGGGCTCATGGGTTGGACGGCAGTCCCAGATATGCCGAAGTTGGTGAACTTTTGGAGGTGACAGATGAAGCTTTGCAGGATTATTGAAAAACTTGACCTGGATTTTCCGCGTAAACTTGCCTGCGACTGGGATAACTGCGGACTTCTGGTCGGCGATACGGAAGCGGAGATCGATACGGTCCTCGTCAGTCTGGATGTGACCGATGCATGCATTGATCGGGCGGTGAGGGATCATGCCCGGCTCATCCTGACACATCATCCCCTGATTTTCATGCCGCTCAGACAGATCTGCGAGCAGGATTTTATCGCGCGCAGGGTCAGGAAAATGATCAGAAATGATATCAACTATTTTGCGATGCATACGAATTTTGACATCGCAAAGATGGCGGACCTGAATGCGGAAGATCTGGAGCTGAAATCCCCGGAGCTCCTCTGGCCGGAGAGAACGGACGAGAATGGAGAGCCCTGCGGCTTCGGCCGGATCGGCACAGTAGAAGGAGAACCGACACTTGCGGAGTTCGCCGGGAAGGTGAAAAAGGCGATGAGACTTCCCTTTGTGCGGATTTACGGGGATCCCGACAGAGTGATCAGAGTCGGGGCAGTTTCCTCGGGAGCCGGAAAAGGTGCAGTCTCCGACGCGCTGAGGAAAGGCGCGGATGTCCTCGTGACAGGCGATCTCGACTATCACACTGCGATTGACGCGGTCGCCCAGGGACTCACGCTTATAGATGCAGGTCATTACGGGACAGAATTTACATACATTCGATACATGGAGAAGTATATGAGGGAGAATTTCCCGGAGCTTACCTGCCTTGCGATGGATATCCGCCAGCCCTATGAGGTGCTATGAGCGGACGGTATAGTGCGCTGCCGGTAAAGAAGACGAAAGGATGGATGCTATGAAGGTCACTGTCAATGAATGTACATTTGCGGTTCCGGAAGGAACTACACTCTTTGAACTGTCGGAATCTGTCCGCGGGCAGTATGCGTACCCGATCGTCCTTGCCGAAGTGGATGGAAAGCTACGTGAGCTCGCAAACCCGGTATGTGATGAAAGCCATGTCCGGTTTTTCACAACGGGTGATTCGATCGGCATGCAGATCCTCAGGAGGAGCTGTTCCATGCTGTTCTTCAGAGCAGTCTACGGGCTTCTCGGTGAGAAGCTTCGACGGGCAATTCTCCATTTTTCCGTTGGAAAAGGATATTATTACACACTGGATACCGATCTTCCGGTCGATGAGGAACTGATCGCCTCGATTGAAAATGAAATGCACCGCCTCACGGATCTCGCCATACCGTTCAGTAAAAGGAATGTCAGAACATCTGAGGCCTGTGAGATTTTCCGCAAGGCCGGTATGCTGGACAAGGAAAAGCTCTTCCGGACGAGGCTGGCATCGAGGACCAACATTTACGACCTGGACGGTTACACAGATTATAACTACGGTTTTATGGTTCCTGACACAGGATATATTAAGGACTACAGGCTTCTTCCTTATAAGGAGGGGATCATACTTATGATGCCGGATCTGTCAGATCCTCTAAAGGTCCCGGAACTGGTTTCATCCGCCAAACTGTTCACGACCCGGCTGCTGGGAGAGAAATGGGCTGAGAAAGTAGGGATCGACTGCGTCGGAGACCTCAATGATCTCGTGATCAACGGAGACGTCCGTCAGATGATCCTCATATCCGAAGCTCTTCAGGAGGCCGGGATCGCGCAGATCGCGAAGCGCATCTCAGGCAGGGCGAGCACCAAATTTGTCATGATAGCGGGACCTTCTTCTTCAGGCAAGACGACCTTCTCACAGAGGCTCTGCACGCAGCTGAGCGCAATCGGACTTGTGCCGCATTACATAGGAGTAGACAACTACTTTATCCCGCGCGCAGAGTGCCCGCTCGATGAATTCGGTAACAAAGATTTCGAATCCCTCCGGGCAATCGACCTGCAGCTTTTTAACAGGGATATGACATCCCTTCTCAATGGGGAGGAAATCGAGCTTCCGACCTATGACTTTATCACCGGCCTCCGTGTTTATAACGGAGAAAAACTCAGACTTTCGGAGGGAGAGATCCTTGTGATCGAGGGAATCCACTGCCTGAATGAGGAGCTTTCATCGAGTCTTCCCTCAGAGAGCAAGTTCCGGATCTATATCAGTGCGCTCACACAGATCAATGTCGATGAGCACAACAGGATATCATCGGCGGACGGGAGACTGCTGCGGAGGATCATCCGGGATTACAGGACCCGGGGATATTCTGCCGAGAGCACTCTCGCGATGTGGGATTCGGTTCGCCGCGGGGAGGAGTCCTACATCTTCCCGTACCAGGAAGCCGCGGATGAATTCTTCAATTCCGCGCTGCCGTATGAGACTGCGGTCATGAAGCAGTATGTGATGCCGCTCCTTTTCAGAGTTCCGGAGAGCAGTCCGCAGTATCATGAAGCCAGGAGACTACTGAAATTCCTTGACTATTTTATGGGAATCCCGCTCGATGACGTGCCGCAGAATTCCATTCTCAGGGAGTTCCTGGGAGGCGGCTGTTTCAGACTTTGACAAAGGAAAGGCATTGCCGAAACGAAAAAAAGCTGATATGATGGAGACTCGGCAGGACATGTGATCGCGGCTGGCTTTACGCCAGGTGAGGAAAGTCCGGGCTCCGCAGGGCAGGATGCCGGATAACGTCCGGCAGGGGTAACCCTC